>JAKAMV010000157.1 GCA_021812735.1 Chloroflexota bacterium
GTCATGGACGTCCGGCTGCCTGACGGCTCGGGCATCGAGGCGTGCCGCGAGATCCGGGCGGAGCTGCCGGCCACCCGCGTCGTCATGCTGACCTCGTACCCGGACGAGGAGGCTGTCCTGTCGGCCATCGTCGCAGGGGCGTCGGGCTACCTCCTCAAGCAGATCCGCGCGCGCGACCTCGTGGGCGCCCTCGAGTCGGTGGGCCGGGGCGAGTCGCTCCTGGACCCGGCCGTGACCGAGAAGGTCCTCGAGCGCGTCCGCCGCATCGCGACCGGCGCCTACACGGACGAGATGGCCCAGCTCACCGCGCAGGAGCAGCGGATCCTGCTCCTCGTCGCCGAGGGGAAGACCAACAAGGAAATCGCGTCAGAGGTCTTCCTGTCCGACAAGACGGTGAAGAATTACGTCAGCTCCATCCTGTCCAAGCTCAACCTCGAGCGGCGCGCGCAGGCCGCCGCCTTCGTGGCGAAGCACCGGCTGGACCGCGGCGGAGCGTAGGCCGCGTCGCCGCCTGGTCCGTCGGCCGCTTGGTACCCCGACGGCCGCCGCTGGCGTTGCGCACGGCACGGCCCATGCGGGTCGGGCGGTCCCGACGTCCGGGCCATCCGGCCGGGGTCCTGACGGACGCCCCGCTGCCAGACTCGCGCCATGCGTATCGTGTCGCCCGAGGAAGCGGTCGCCGGGATCAAGTCGCGCGACCAGGTCTACATCCAGATGGCCGCGGCCACCCCGACGGTCCTCCTCGATGCGCTTGTCGGGCGCGCGGACGAGCTGTCGGACGTCGGGGTCACCCACCTGCACCTCGAGGGGCCCGGACCCCACCTCCGGCCGGAGATGGCCCCGCACTTCCGCCATCGGGCCCTGTTCATCGGCCCCAACGCCCGCGAGGCCGTGAACTCCGGGCGAGCGGACTTCGTGCCGGTCTTCTTCTCGGACATCCCGGCGCTGTTCCGCAGCGGCGCCTACCCGCTCGATGCGGTGCTCGCCAACGTGACCCCGCCCGATGAGCACGGGTACTGCTCGCTTGGGGTGTCCGTGGAGGCGATGCACGCGGCGATCGACGCGGCCAAGACCGTCATCGTCCAGTTCAACCCCTCAATCCCGCGGACCCTTGGCGAATCGTTCATCCACGTCAGCCAGATCGATCTCGCGGTCGAGGCGGACGTGCCGCCGTTCGAGTCGCCCCGGCCGGAGATCGGACCGGTGGAGCGGCAGATCGGCGCGTTCATCGCCGAGCTGGTCCCCAACGGTGCCACGCTGCAGCTGGGCATCGGAGCGATCCCCGCGGCGACGGCCGAGCTGCTCACCGACAAGTGCAACCTCGGGGTCCACACCGAGATGTTCACCGACGCGGTTGTGGACCTCGTCGAGGCTGGGGTCGTGACCTGCGACCGGAAGGTGCGCAATCGCGGCAAGCTGGTCGCGACCTTCCTCATGGGGACCTCGCGCCTGTTCAGGTTTGTCAACGACAACCCCATGGTGGAGATGCGGCCTGTCGAGTTCACCAACGACACGCACGTGATCCGCTCGCTGCCGAACATGGTGGCGATCAACTCGGCGATCGAGGTGGACCTGTCCGGCCAGGTGGTCGCCGATTCGATCGGCCACCGGATGTACTCGGGCGTGGGCGGGCAGATGGACTTCATCCGGGGCGCCGCGCTCGCCCCCGGTGGGCGGGCGATCATCGCCATGCCGTCGACCGCGGGCAAGGACGGCGCGCAGAGCCGGATCGTGCCGTCCCTGCGGGAGGGCGCGGGCGTCGTGACCACGCGAGCGCACGTGCGGACCGTGGTGACCGAGTGGGGCGTCGCCGAGCTGTGGGGCAAGAGCCTGCGCGAGCGGGCGAAGGCGCTGATCGCCGTGGCCCACCCGCACCACCGGGATGCGCTGACTGCCGAGGCCCGCCGCTACTACGAGCTCTGAGCGCCGGGACCGGAGGCCGCAGCGCCCGGACGCGAGAGCGCCGGGGAATCAAGAACCCCCGCCGGTCCGGCGGGGGCTGAGGTTACGGGTGGGTGCCGGGCGTCCCCTCCGGCACCCACCTCATACGCATGGTCGGGCGTGCGGGGTTCCCCTCGGGAGTGCCGATCGGACCGCCTTCGCGGGACCTGCGGCACCCCCTGCGGGCGTCAGGGCCGGAGACCGGCGCCGTGCGCGGGGCGATCATGAACGCACGCGGAGGTGGCGTGGCCACGCCCGCCTGCTGGCCTCGCGGACCGGCGCTGGCGTTCCGGGAGCCCCTCCCCCGAGGTCTGGTCATGCGCAGCGAACGTGTGCTGATCATGGGTGCCGCCGGGCGCGACTTCCACGACTTCAACGTCGTCTATCGCGACGACCCGTCGGTCGAGGTCGTCGCGTTCACCGCCACGCAGATCCCAGGCATCGCGGAGCGCCGGTACCCTCCCGAGCTCGCCGGTGGGCGCTATCCGGCGGGCATCCCGATCCGTCCGGAGGCGGAGCTCGAGTCGCTGATCGCCGAGCACCACGTGGACACCGTCGTGTTCGCCTACAGCGACGTCAGCCACGAGCAGGTGATGCACGCCGCGAGTCGGGCGCTCGCCGCGGGCGCGGACTTCAAACTGCTCGGCCCGGCCGCCACGATGCTCCCGTCGATCCGGCCGGTGGTGGCCGTGTGCGCGGTTCGGACTGGGAGCGGCAAGAGCCAGACCAGCCGGTACGCCGCCAGAGCGCTCGAGGCCCGCGGTCTGCGCGTGGCCGTGGTCCGCCACCCGATGCCGTATGGCGATCTGGTGGCGCAGCGCTGCCAGCGGTATGAGACCTACGCGGACCTCGACCGGTACGAGACCACGATCGAGGAGCGCGAGGAGTACGAGCCGCATCTCGACGCCGGCCGGCTGGTGTTCGCCGGGGTGGACTACGAGGAGATCCTGCGCGCCGCCGAGAAGGAGTGCGACGTCGTCCTCTGGGATGGCGGCAACAACGACCTGCCGTTCTACCGGCCGGACCTGATGATCGTGGTCGTGGACCCGCTGCGCCCCGGCCACGAGCTCCGCTATCACCCCGGCGAGGCCAACCTGCGCATGGCCGACGTCGTGGTGATCAACAAGGTGGACTCCGCCACGCCAGAGGGGCTGGCCCAGGTGCGGGCGGACATCGCCGCCGTCAACCCCGGTGCGGAGCTTGTCGAGGCGCGGTCGTCGCTCGCGCTCGAGGGCGGCGACATCGCGGGCAAGCGAGTGGTGGTGGTCGAGGACGGCCCGACGCTCACGCACGGCGGCATGACATACGGCGCCGGGATCGTCGCGGCCCGGCGCTTCGGCGCAGCCGAGATCGTGGACCCCCGGCCGTACGCGCACGGCGAGCTCGCGGCCACCCTGGCCAAGTACCCCGATCTGGAGCACCTGCTGCCGGCGATGGGCTACGGCGCCAAGCAGATCCACGAGCTGGAGGAGGCCCTCGACGCGGTCCCGGCCGACGCGGTGCTCGCCGCCACGCCGATCGACCTCACGCGAGTGCTCCGGGTGGGCAAGCCGATCATCCGCGTCCGCTACGAGCTCGAGCCCGTGAGCGGTTCGCTCATGGGGCCCATCATGGCGATCGGCGATCGGGCGGCGGCGGCGCGCACGGGCGGATGAGGCGCTGCCACGCGGGACCGCCGGAGGTCAGACCGGGTTCCCGGCCATGACCAGCACGGCGGTCCCGGCGACCTGGCCGGCGGCGACGCGTGCGAGCGCCGCGTTTGCGTCCGCCAGCGGGTGCGTCTCGACGTCGGTCTCGATCCCGATGCGGGCCGCGATGGCAAGGAACTCGCTCGCGTCCTGGCGGGTCACGTTGGCGACGCTGCGGATCGATCGCTCCCACCACAGGCTCTCGTAGGGCATGGCCGGGAGCTCGTCGAGGTGGATGGCGTTGATCGCGACCACGCCGCCGCGATCGAGCGCGCGCACGGCCGCGGCGACCACCGACCCGACGGGCGCGAAGGTCACGGCAGCGTCGAGCGGCGCGGGTGGCCGATCGTCGTACGCCCCCGCCCATGCGGCACCCAGCTCGAGCGCCCGTTCCCGGTCCGCCGCGGAGCGCGTGGCCACGTACGCATCGACGCCCCACGAGCGGGCGACCTGCATGGCGAGGCGGGCTGACGCGCCGAAGCCGTAGAGACCGAGCCTGGCGCCCGCCATCCGCGGGCCGATGCCGGCGACGCGGAGCGAGCGGTAGCCGATGACGCCGCCGCACAGCAGGGGCGCGGCGGCGAGGTCGGGATATTCGTCCGGCAGCCGGACTGCCACGTCGGCACGGGCGGTCACCGCCTCGGCGTACCCGCCGTCGCGATCCCAGCCGGTGAAGGTCGCCGCCTCGCAGAGGTTCTCGCGCCCGGACCGGCAGAAGCGGCACGTGCCGTCCGTCCCGGCCAGCCAGGTGAGGCCCGCCCGATCGCCGAGTCCCCAGCCCGTCACGCCCGGCCCCAGCGCGTCCACGACCCCGACGACCTGATGGCCGGGCACGATCGGGAGCGCTCGGGCGTCGAGGTCTCCCTCGCAAATCTGGAGGTCCGTGCGGCAGACGGCGCAGGCGCTCACCCGGAGGCGCAGCTCGCCCGGCCCGGGCTCCGGGACGGGGCGATCCTCGAGCACGAGCGGGCCTGTGGCGGCGGGAGCGGGGGAGCGGAGGGCCATCACGCGCATGGGCCGAGCCTACGCCGATCGCACGGCGCACGTCGGTCGGGGCCGCCCCGGGTCCCGGTCCCCCGGGGCCGGACGGCATGGGGGGCAGGGCGGTCGGAGCGGCGGCCCCGCGACCAAGGGCCCTAAACCGGCGCGTCCCGCGGGGCGAGCATGGGCAGCGCGGAGCCGGTCCGCACGCCCCGCACGCGCTGGGCCGTCCCGGGTCGGCAAACCGAGGTCCAGCCGCACATGAGCCCGTCCGTCCCCACAGACGGCGTCCCGAGCAGTCTGGCGTGCCGCGGTGCCGCCCGCTGTTCCCGAGAGAGGTGCGCGGTCTTGGCCCGGCAGCGCGGGGCGGGGACGCTCGGGAGGTGACGTGATGATGCATCTGGAACCGCCGTCGGTCCGCCTGCTCGTGTGCGGGAATGCGGACCGCGGCGACGACGGCGCGGCGCTGTCGGCCGTCGCGACGCTCCTGCCGACGCTCGCCGCGTCCCTCCTCGAGCGCCTCGAGGTCCGCCGCTGCGGCCAGTTGCGCGTCGAGGACCTGCTCGACGTGCGGCCCGGAGAGGTGACCGTCGTCGTGGATGCCGCGGTGGGCGTCCCGCCGGGCCACGTCGTCTCGCTCCCCATCTCGGACATCGCGGCCACGATGGGCACGGCCGCGCCGCGGTCGTCCCACGAGCTCCCAATCGACCAGGTCCTGAGCCTGGCCGGGACGCTCCGCGCGGGCGGACTGCCGAGCGGCACGTTCATCGGCATCGGTGGGCGCCGTTTCGGCTACGGTCGTCCGCTGTCGCGGTCGGTGCGGCTGGCGATGCCCGGCTTCCAGCAGGCCATCGCGACGGAGCTCGCCCGCCTCGCGCGCGTCGCGAGCTGAGAGCGACAGCCCGGCCGGGATCAGGCCCCAGTCGGGGCGGCGATCGGCTCGCGGCTCGCCGCGACGCCCGCGTCGAACGCGGCGGCGTCCATCTCGACCATGTCGGCGTGCCGATCGCCGAGCACGATGGCCAGCGCTCGGTGGACGGTCTCCGGCTCCACCAGCCTGCGTCGCCCGATCAGCGCGCCGAGCGCCACCACGGAGACCAGCTTGTCGTCGCCGGCCCGCTTGGCGACGGCCGTGCAGGGGACCTCGAGGACCTCGATGTCGTCCCGGCCGGCCTGGGCCTCGATCAGGGTGGTGTTGACGACCAGGAGGCCGCCCACCGCCACCATCGGCCCGTACTTGGCGATGGACGGCGGGTTGAGGACCACGGCGTGGTCAGCGCGGTCCACGATGGGCGAGCCGATCATCTTGTCGGCGATGATCACGGTGCAGGACGCCGTGCCGCCGCGCATCTCGGGCCCGTAGGAGGGGATCCAGAGGACTTCGCGTCCCTCGAGCAGGGCCGCCTCCGCGAGCACCTTGCCGGCGAACAGGATCCCCTGGCCGCCGAACCCCGCGATGATCGTGGAGCGTTCCATCTAGAAGCCCTCCGTGACGGCGCGGTGCGGCGCTCCCGGCGTGGGCAGGCTGGGCGCGATCCTGCGCGCGCGGTCCACGAAGGTGCCCACCGGGTACGCGTCCATGACCGTGGTGCGCAGGCGCTCCATGGCCTCGGTGGGGGTCAGGCCCCAGCCCACCGGGCAGGTGGAGAGGACCTCCACGATGGAGAACCCCCGGTCCTCCAGCTGCACCTCGAACGCGCGCCGGATGGCTGCCCGCGTCTTGCCGACGAGTGCCGGGTCGGCAACCGACCCCCGCGCGGCGTACTGGACGCCCGGCAGCAGGGACAGCATCTCCGTGACGGGAAGGGGATAGCCCTGGGTGGCCACGTCGCGACCGCGCGGGCTCGAGGTCGTCTGCTGGCCTGCCAGCGTCGTGGGCGCCATCTGGCCGCCGGTCATCCCGTAGATGCCGTTGTTGGCGAAGATGACCGTGATGCGCTCGCCGCGGGCCGCAGCGTGCACGATCTCCGCGGTCCCGATGGCGGCGAGATCCCCGTCGCCCTGGTAGGTGAACACGACGCGGTCCGGTCGGACGCGCTTGACGCCCGTGGCGACGGCTGGCGCCCGCCCGTGCGGCGACTCGACCGAGTCGAGGGCGAGGAAGTCGTAGGCGAAGACCGAGCAGCCCACCGACCCGACGAGGATGGTCTTGCCGCCGATGCCCAGATCCTCGAGGACCTCAGCCACGAGGCGGTGGACGATGCCGTGGCCGCAGCCCGGGCAGTAGCTGGTGGGATTGGACAGGAGCTGCGGCCGACGGTAGACCGTCCGGCCCTCCTGCTCGACGAGGGATCCGCTGGCCGTCACCGCCCGACCTCCCCGCGCGCGCCCAGCGCGCGCCTCGCCGCGTCGACGACGCCGTCCGGGCTCGGCACCATGCCGCCCATGCGGCCGTGGAGGGACACGGGCAGCGCGCCCTCGATCGCGAGCCTGACGTCCTCGACGAGCTGGCCCGCCGACATCTCCACGGTCAGGACCGCTCGTGCGCCACGGGTGACGTCGCGCAGCGGCTCGGCCGGGAAGGGCCACAGCGTGATCGGCCGGAACAGGCCGGCGCCGATGCCGTCCTCCCGTAGCCGCTCCACCGCCGTCCGCGCCACGCGCGCCGCGCTGCCGTAGGCGACGAGGACGATGTCCGGGTCGTCGAGACGCTCGCCCGCCCACCGCTGCTCGGAGCGGCGGATCTCGTCGTAGACCCGCTGCAGGGCGAGGTCCTGTTCCTCGAGGTCCTCGGGCCGCAGGTGGAGCGACTTGAGGACGCGGGGCGGGCGGCTGGCGGCCCCCTCCAGGGCCCAGTCCGGACGCTGGCGCTCGAGGGTGCGGAAAACGGGGGCGACTGGCTCCATCGCCTGGCCCAGGATGCCGTCCGCGAGGAGCATGACCGGGGTCCGGTACCGCTCCGCGAGGATGAAGGCGTCGCGGACGAGGTCGATGGCCTCGGCGATGGAGGACGGCGCCAGGACGGGCACGCGGTAGTCGCCGTGGCCGTGGCCCTTGGTGGCCTGGAGGTAGTCGCCCTGGGCGGCGCCGATGCTGCCCAGGCCCGGGCCGCCGCGCATCACGTTGACCAGCACCATCGGCAGCCGAGAGCCGGCCATGTACGACATGGCCTCGGCCATGAGGCTGATGCCCGGGCTCGAGCTGCTGACGAGGACGCGCGCTCCGGCGGCCGATGCGCCGAGCGCCATGTTGATCGCGGCGAGCTCGCTCTCCGCCTGGACGAAGACCCGCCCCTCCTCGGGCATCCGGCGGGCCATCCACTCGAGGAGCTCGGCCTGGGGGGTGATGGGGTAGCCGAAGTAGGCGTCGCAGCCGGCCGCGATGGCGGCCTCCGCGATGGCCTCGTTGCCCTTCATGAGGATGCGGTCCACGGGGCGCGGGCCCGCGTGGGCGCGAGGCGGGGCGACGGACCGGTCCCGGCTGTCGGCGCGGCGGTCAAGGGCGGTCATCGCGTCATGCTCCCCGCGCCCGGACGAAGATCGACAGGGCGGCGTCCGGGCACATCCGCGCGCACTTGGCGCAACTGGTGCAGGCATCCGCGTCCACGAGGATCGCGGGGTGATAGCCCATCGCGTTGACGCGGGTGCCGTCCAGCGCGAGCGCATCCGTGGGGCACGCGTCGATGCAGAGGCCGCACCCCTTGCAACGCTCGGTTTCCACCAGCACGGGACGGAACGCCGGGGATCCGCTCGGGGGACGTCGGAGTGGGGCGTCGGCGAGCGGTGCGTACATGGCCATCGACAGCACCTCCAGCGGGACTATGTGTCCGACTTGGACTAGCAGACAGGGCCAAGATGCGCCTCGGCACGGGCCATTGCGCACGACGAACCACCCGGCCCGCGGGTCAGCCGTGCCCGTGTCGGCGAGGCCGGCGGCCCTGCCCAAGGTAGGCTCGGAGCGTGCAGAAGCTGACGCCCAAGATCATCCTCGAGGGCACTCGCCTGACCGGCAAGACGGACCTCGCGTTCGCGCTCAATGAGCACCCCCGGTTCGTTGGGCCGCGCCGCTACCGGTACCACTCGCCGCTGATCTCGGCCGAGTGGTGCGGGTTCACGCCGGAGCCCTGGGGCCGCGGGCCGATCAACTTCGAGCCCGGTGGCGAGGAGGAGGCGCGGGCGCTCGAAGTCTTCGACACTTGGGTTCGCCTGATCGAGCTCCAGCCGCACTACTCCTGGATCATCGATCGGTTCCACCTCTCCGCGCGCGCGTACCAGCTTGCGGCGCACGGCCACGACTTGGACTTCCGGGCGCTCGAGGAGCGGCTGCTGGCGCTCGACGTGCACCTCGTGCTGTGCACGCGTCGCGACGGGACCTGGGAGGCGGCCCGCGCCAAGCGGCTGCAGGTGTCCGGCAATCCCGCTCAGTACGACGACCTCGGCGCATTTCGCCGCGAGCAGGCGCTGCTCCGCCGGCTCGCCGGAGGTTCCGTCCTCCCGGTGCTGGAGTTGGACACCACCGATGGCGACCTCGATGCGCTGTGCGAGCAGGTGGCCGACTGGATGGCCTCCACCGGAGGGCTGTGGGCCCGACAGCGTTCCACCGACGCCCGCTGAGGCCCGCGGAGGCCCGCTGACGGCGGCTGGCCCGCGGCCCCCACCTCGCCCGCAGTGGAGGGGCCGCCCACCCGTGCCCCTCGGCCCCCGCGGGCGGGCCATCGTCCTGCGCGGCAGGTTCAGTCGGCACTAATGCGCATCTTCGAATACCTCGATGCTGGCGCCGTGGACGAGATCACCGCGCTGCAGGCCGAGGTCCTCCGGACGCTGGCCAATCCCCGGCGGCTGGAGATCCTCCATCGCCTGCTCGTCGGGCCGTGCGAGGTGCGACGCCTCGCCGAGGACCTCGGCGCGTCCCAGCCGAACATCTCCCAGCACCTGGCCGTCCTCCGGAGCGCCGGCATCGTGGATGCCGAGCGGGATGGCCGGGAGGTCCGCTACCGCCTGGCCGACCCGGACGTGATGGTCGCGTGCGGGCTGATGCGTCAGGTCCTCCAGCGTCGCCTCACCCGGCTTGGCCGCCTCTCCGTGATGGAGACGGCGCAGGCCGAGTGGGTCGAGACCCAGTAGCCGGGGATGGGTAGGCGATCCGTGAACGCAGCCCCATCCCTGCCGGCAGCCTCGCGGGCCGAGAGCCGCCCCAGCTCGGGCGACCAGCGGTCCGATCCTCGTCACCTCGGGATCATGGCGGCACGATGCCGCTGGAAAGGGAGCTCTAGGAATGGCGAACGCAACGGTTGACGCAAAGGGCCTGAACTGCCCGATGCCGATCGTCAAGACGGCGCAGGCGATCAAGGCGATCGCGTCCGGCGAGACGATCGAAGTCCTCGCCACCGATCCGGGGTCCGCGAAGGACTTCGCGGCGTGGTCGAAGACCACGGGCAACGTGATCGTCGAGCAGTCCGTGGACGGCGGCGTCTACCGCTTCGTCCTCCGCAAGAAGTAGGGGAATCCCGTGACCGCAGAATCGTCCGTGCCCGCCGAGGCGGAATCCAAGCCGCAGGGCATCGCGATCATCCTCTTCAGCGGCGACCTCGAGAAGACCTGGGCCGCCATGATCCTGGCCTCCACCTCGGCGTCGCTGGGGATGCCCACCAAGGTGTTCGTCACCTTCTGGGGCCTCCAGACGTTCGTCAAGCCGGAGAAGCGCATCATCGGCAAGAACTGGATGCAGAAAGCATTGGCCGCCCTCGCGCGACCGGGCATCAAGCACCGCAAGATGTCGCAGCTGCACTTCCTGGGCATGGGCCGCTGGATGATGTTCAAGCTGGCCAAGCAGTACGGCGTGTCCTCGCCGGCCGAGCTGCTCGAGATCGCCCAGATGATGGGTGTCGAGTTCGTGCCCTGCCTGATGACGATGGACATGTTCGGCCTCACCCGTGACGACCTGATCGACGGCCTGGGCGAGCCGGTCGGCGCGGCCTCCTATCTGGCGGACGTGGCCTCCGGCCTCGCTCCGATCTTCATCTAGTCGCCATCCCGGACCGGGGCGCGGGCGCGGAGCCCTCGCTCCGGTCCGTCGTGTCCGGGCCCCGCCAACGGCCCCGGGGTCAGGTGCCGGCCCCGCCCGGCGGGACGCGACGGCGCCCGCGGGGCGTGCCGCAACTACAATCGGGCCGATGATCCGACTCGACCCCCCGCGCCGCCCGGGCACCCGATGAGCGGCCGCGTCTTCTCCCGCGCCTCCGTTGCCCGCCCGCCCGTGGCCGTCTCGGCGCATGGCTGCACCATCGTGGACGGGGACGGGAGGGAGTACCTCGACGCCGCGGGCGGCGCCATCGTCGTGGGCATCGGGCACGGCCGCCGCGAGGTGGCTGAGGCCATGGCCGCCCAGGCCGGCCGGATCGCGTACGCGCACGGGTCCGCCTTCACCACCGAGGCGCTCGAGCGTTACGCCGCGGCGGTGGGCGACCGCCTTCCGATGGCGGACCCCGCGATCTACCCGGTGAGCGGCGGGTCCGAGGCCATCGAGACCGCGCTCAAGATGGCCCGGGCGACGCAGATCGCGCGCGGCGAGGCGGATCGCACGGTTGTGATCTCGCGCTGGAGCTCGTACCACGGCAACACGCTCGGGGCGCTGGACCTGTCGGGGCGCCGGCCGTTGCGGAAGCCCTACGAGGCATGGCTCGGGCGGTTCACGCACGTGTCGGCGGCCTACCCGTACCGTGCCGGCGAGCCCGGCGCGAACGCGCTCGGAACGGCCGAGGAGCTGGCCGCAGAGCTGGACGCCGCGATCGTCGAGGCAGGCCCGCGGAGGGTGGCCGCGTTCGTCGCGGAGCCGATCGTGGGCGCCACGCTGGGCGCCGTGGAGCCGCCGGAGGGGTACTGGCCCGCGGTCGTCGAGGTCTGCCGGCGCCACGGCGTTCTGGTGGTGGCCGACGAGGTCATGACCGGCTTCGGCCGCACCGGCGCCTGGTTCGGCGTGGACCACTGGGGCGTGCGGCCCGACATCCTGGTGGCGGCCAAGGGGGCGACCAGCGGGTACTGGCCATTCGGCTTCGCGGCGGCCTCTGGCGAGGTCTACGACACGATCCGCGCGGGGGGCGGCTTCACGCACGGGTTCACCTACTCGCACCAGCCGACGGCCGCCGCCGTGGCCGGCGAGGTGCTGCGGATCCTCGAGGCCGAGTCGCTGGTCGGCGCGTCGCTGGTCAAGGGCGCGCAGCTCCAGGCGCTGCTGCGGGACCGGCTCGACGGGCACCCGGCCGTTGGCGACATCCGCGGCCGCGGCCTGCTGGTCGGCGTGGAACTCGTCCGCGACCGGGGCACCAGGGCGCCCTATCCGCGCGCGGCGAGGCTCATCGAGAGCGTCGTTCGCATCGCGCGCGAGCGCGGGCTCCTGCTCTACTCGGGCAGCGGGAACGCCAATGGCACGGACGGCGACATCGTCCTGCTCGGCCCGCCGTTCGTGATCACCGGGGAGGAGCTGGCGCGTGTGGCCGACGGGCTTCGGGAGGCGCTCGACGCGGCACTCGCCGGGCTCGGGTAGGCTGCGGGCAGGTCGCGCGGCGACCGCGCCAGCGACTTGGGCTGGGCTGCGGCTACCGGGCGCGGCGGCCGCCGGACGCCCGCGCCACCACGATCAGGCCGAGGACCACCAGGAGCAGCGGCCAGGCCAGGTCGCCCAAGCCCGGGACCGCCAGCGCTGAGCCGCCGATCACCACGAGGATCACGCCCAGGACCGCCTGCCAGCCCCATCCCGCCCGACTGGCCGCGCGGACCAGCGCGAGGAACAGGAACGCCGAGCCCAGGCACAGCGTGCCGACGCCGGGTCCGCTCGCCACGCCCGTCGCCTCGAGGATGCCGGGCGCGGCCAGCGCGGTGATGATTGCACCCAGGTAGAGCGAGCCCGTCCCGCGGTTGACGGCCCACGACACCAGGAACGCGACGCCCACCGCCAGGAACAGGATCGAGCCGGCCGCCTGGACCGCGGGGAATGCCTGCTGGAGCAGCAGGAGGGCGCCGAACACGATCAGGAAGATGCCGAACCACGGCAGCCGGCTGCGACCGCGGGGCCCGCCGATGTCGGTCCACTCCCAGCTGTACGCGTGCACGCTGCCGTCGATCACCTCGCCCCGCAGGGGCTCGCCGGGTCGCTGGGCCATGGCACTCCTCCTCGTGTCCCGGAGGGTAGCGCGTCCGAGCGGAGGGTAACGTCGCGGACTACGATCGCGGCGGCCGCTTGGCATAGGAGCATCGCATGCCGCACGTCATGACCGTCCTCGGCCCCGTGGACCCGTCGGTCCTCGGGTTCACGCTCCCCCACGAGCACACGCAGATCGCCCTGTGGCAGATCCCGGGGCGGTACGACTACTGGGAGCTCACCCGCGACGAGCCGGTGATCCTTGACGAGCTGCGCCTGTTCCGCGAGGCCGGCGGGACCGCGCTCGCGGACCTCACGCTGCCCGGCGTGGGTCGCGATCCCGTCTGGCTCGCTGCCATCGCGCGCGCATCCGGTCTCCACGTGGTCATGGGCGGCGGCTGGTACCGCAACCCGTACTACCCGCCGGAGGCGCGGATCGACCGGCGCATGACCGATGAGCTGGCCGAGGAGCTCGTGGCCGAGGCGACGGTCGGGGTGGGGGAGACGGGCGTCCGGATCGGCATCCTGGGCGAGATCGGGACGGACAAGCCCTGGGTCAGCCCGGCTGAGGAGCGTGTGTTCCGGGCGGTGGCCCGGGCGTCACGCCGCACGGGGCTCGCCATCTCAACGCATGCCGCCCAGTCGCCAGTGGGGGCGCTGCAGATGGACATCCTGGAGGAGGAGGGGGTGGACCCGGGCCGCGTGGTGATCGGGCACTCGGACTCGTACCCGCGGCTGGACCACTACCTGGGGCTGCTGCGCCGCGGCGCCTCGATCGAGTTCGACTTCCTGGGCATGGCGTTCGAGCCCACCGAGCGGCACGGCGAGGCTCGGGTGGTGGACCTGCTGCTGGAGCTGCTCGCGCGCGGGTACGGCGACCGGATCCTGCTCAGCCAGGACGTCTGCCACAACAGCCAGCTTCGCCGCTACGAGGGCAACGGCTACACGTACCTGCAGACGGCATTCCTGCCGCGGCTCCGGGAGCGCGGCGTCAGCGAGGCCGACGTCGCCCGGCTGACGGTTGAGAACCCTCGTCGGCTGCTGACGATCGCGTAGTCCCGGCGGCCCGGTCTGCGCCCGCCGCAGGGTTGACGAAGCCCCGGCGCGGGCCGGGGCTTCGCGTGCCGGAGTGCTCGGGGCTAGGCCTGCACGAGCGTGGCCTCCACGGACAGGGCCACGTTGCCCTTGAGCGCGCGCGAGACCGGGCAGCCGTCCTTGGCCGCCTCGGCCAGCGCGGCGAACTGGGCCTGGTCCAGGCCGGGGACCTGCCCGCACACGGTGATGGCCGACGAGGCGAGATCG
>JAKAMV010000158.1 GCA_021812735.1 Chloroflexota bacterium
CCATGTGCGGAGCGTTCCCGCCGCGCCCACACAGTCGGTTGTCGTGATCCGCAGGGCCGAGTCCACGGTGATCGAGATGCTGCAGACGCCGGTGATTGCCCCGTTGTTCGACTACCTTGCCGTTCTTGCCTGCGCATCCCGTTCAGGGCCGCGGCCCGATGCTCACAGCGATTTGACCAGCGTGCCGTGGATGCTCCCTTCGATGAAGAGACCCTCTTCGTTCGATTCCTTGAAGAGGGCTTGAAAGCCTGCGTCGGATGGATACTGTGCCTCCACGGCCTCCAACGTGGCCAGGTCCGCGTAGTCTGAGAATATGTGGATCGTGTTCACGTTGCCGAAGTGCTCTTCGAATGCCGCAATTTCCAGGATCTTCGGATACTTCGACCGGAGGTATTCGGCGACTTCTCTGGCCCACTGGGTCGCGTCTCGATTCTTGCCTCGACTGATTCGCCCAGTCCATTGAAGCCTGATCATCGACCTTCCTCCTGTTGTCGAAAGTCGTCGAAGTGAACGCTACCAGGGGAAAGCCTGTCAACACATCAGCGGCATTTCCTCACACCAGCCAACGGACGCACCGCGCTTCCCTGGCACGGGACCTTTTCGGCATCCTCGAAGATTCGAGCACCAACAAGCGCTCCCGGACGGACGCCGGGGCCGAGCGGACTGCGTATCCGTCGACGCTCCTCCGGCGGGGCACTGTGTCGGGGATCGGCGGCCTGCCTCCGGCGCTGCGATCGCGCGGGCCGCAGTGCGGTCCGCGTCTACCTGTTTAGCCGCGCCGCCGATGCGGCTGCTCCGAGGTTCGCCGGCCCGGCCTCGATCGGCGAACTCGATGACGAGCCACGCGAGATCGGCTGGGATCAGCCACCAGCCACCTTCCCAGCCGAGCAGGAAGAGGACGGGCAACAGCAGGACGGCGAGAGTCATGCGCTGCTCCCTCGTGCCGGGATCCCGGCGGCTAAAGATCCAGGCCAACGCCAGAACGACCAGCCAGACGGCGACGAACGGCCATCCGATGAACCCACTGCCGATCATCGGGATCGCAAGCCCGACCAGTGCGAGCAGCCACGGCACGACCCGGACGCGTACCCGCATGTCGAACCTTCCTCCGCTTCGACCGCGCTGATCCTCCCGCGTGCGCGTTGGAAAGGCAAGCAGGGCGAACTCTCATTCACAGGCCCTCAGTCCGCGGGTGTCAGCACCACACGGTCGAGCCCAACCAACGCGGAGCCGCACGCCGCGTCCACGGACCCCACAACCGACATGAACAGGCCTACGACTCCCGAGCCGGAGGATGCCGTCGTGCCGAGCTCGATTGGCCCGGAGAGTCCGACGGTATCGGCATGCAGGTCGACGGGCGGTCCGAGCGGAGCGCCTTCGAGCCAGAAGCGGACGGTAGGCGCGCACGTGTCGTTCATGGCGTACACGCGGACCGCCCAGCGTCCCGGCGTGACCGGCACGTTGAGCCTGACCGTCTCGTCCACGCGCGCAAACCACGAGAGCTGTCGTCCGTTACTCCAGGCTCCGAACCCTCGGTTCATGGCCTGGACGAGCGGGAACGTGGTCACGTCACCACGCCATCCCAGCGTTTCGGCCTCGTAGCTCGCTTCCGGGATGCCCGCCGCCGGACTACCAGGCGTTGCCACCGCCGTCGCCACGAGCAACGCGTCGAGGGCCACCGTGGGCCGTGCCGACGTGCCCGCCACGGTGAGCTCGATGACGTGTCGGCCGGTGCCGCTCCACTCCGCGCGATACCCCACGCGCGCATCGGCGACGGGCGAGCCAAGGTCGACGTCGCGCGGCCCGGCCAGGCGTGACTCGTCGAGCGCAGCCTGCATGACACCCAACCCGACTCCGCTTCGCACGATGACCGCAACTGCGCTGCCGTCGAACGTCAGGCGAGCCGTCGCGCCGGGATCCGTGGCCACGAGGAGCGATCCCTCGATGGCCTCGGGATCGGCCATCGTCTCCCATCTGCCGGCGAGATCGATCCGGGTGTCGCTTGAGTCGACCAGCGACACGCGGGACGGTGCGCCTTCGATCCATCGGCCGACGTTGCCGGCCGTGTCGGTCGCCCGGATTCGGTAGCGGTAGACCGCGTCGAGCACTGGGCGGCGCGCGACCGCCGTCGTCGCGCCATTCACCGCAGCGACGACCCGGTACGGACCGCCGTCCACCGACTCCTGCAGCTCGTATCGCGCCACGCCCGACTGCGCGTCGGTGCCGATCCAGCGCACGAGCGTCGAGGTCGGCGTCCCCCCGACGACCCCGCCGTCGCGGAAGACGATGCGCGGCGGGCTGACGGCGGGCGGCATGGTGTCGATGCGAACCGGGAGCGAGAGCCAAGGCCCGAGTCGACCGTCCCGGTCGACCGCATAGGCATGCAGGATCGTGATCCCGTCGAGCCAAATCCGATGTGCCGCGTTCCCCGTCAGCGATAGGACCTGCCCGCCGAGCCCTCCCGGAGGCTGCCAGAGTATCCACGGCAAGCGCGCAGGTAGGCCCCACACGCGGACCGCTGCCACCGGCGATTCGGTCGTCGCGACGCCGGCAACCCGCACGCTCGTGCGGCCCGTGTACCAACCAGTCAAGGGTTCCGCCGGGGACGCCGTCGCGCTGACGATGGGGCCCTGGCCGAGCGGGGCGGCACCCGGCGACGCCACGATGATCGTCGCGTATCCGATTCCCCCGCCCCCGCACGCGCCCGAGTCGCAGAACGAGCTCGGGTTCCTGCGCTCGGCGAGCTGCAGGACCACCTGGATGCCGACCGCGCTGCCGGGGCGCAGGCTAACGTCCCGGGCGTCGCCCGAATCGAGCGGGTGCGAGAGCTCGAACATCTGCGTCTCGACCGGGCGCGCGCCGCCGGCCGTGCCGTCGATCGTCCCCGCCGCCGGGTAGCCCCTTCCCGTCGTGCTGTCCAGCGGTTCGCACCACGCGCCCGCCACGCCCTGACCCTCCGTGCACGGGAACCACGCCGCGTCGTAGAAGCTGAAGACCTCCTCTGTGCGCTGCACCGCGACGACGTCGTCGCCGGCCTCCACTGCCGTGCCGTCGTTGTCGTTGTCGAACGTGATCCACATCGCGGCGCCGTCGGCGATCTGACCGATCTGCACCGCCACGTACAGGTTCGCGGCGTCGTTCATGACCGAGACGACGGCCGGAACGCGCCCGGATCCCACCGAGCCGCCGTCCGCCTCGGGCATTCGGAGGAGCAGCTCGAGCTGTGACGCCCCATCCCACTCGCCGGGATCGACGGTCCCGTTGACGGCGGCCGTCCCGAAGGCCGAAAGAACGGGGCGCGCGGTCGCTGTCGCTGCCGGGGGCGGGACCGCGGGGGCTAGCGATCCCGCCGGCACGTCGGCCGCGGTGGCAGGCGAAGCACCCTGAGGCGCGGCCGGTGGCACGGTCCGGCCTGCACCGCTCGGCGATGTCCCATCTGCCACCCTCTGGGGTGACGGAGAGGTGATCGAGGACGGCGCGGTTGGCTCGGGGGTGGCGGGCGGCGCACCCGACGGCGCCGCTCCTCCGCAGCCAGCCACGAGCGCGGCAGCGAAGGCCAGAGCCGCAATCTCATGTGACGGCCCGTGGAGGACAGGACCTCGTTTCATGTCGAGTCACCCCCGAGCCGCTCACGCGCCGTAACCACGAACTCCGCACGGCAGAGCAGCCGCATCAACTCCGGGGGGTTCTCGTATCTGCTCCCTGTGACGGGGTCGGTCCCGCCTCCACGGCACGAGGCGGAGCCGGGGTCATCGAAGTGCCCGGTGATCCGGTAGCGGATGCCGTTGCCCGGAGGGTAATCGCCGACGTACTCGTCCGCCGTCTCCGCGATGTTCGCCCGTGGGTCGTAGACGACCGCCATCTGGTGCCCGAACCCGCCTTCGACGAACCGGGTGTGCACGAGCGGATTCAACCAAGCTGGTGTGCCCCACCAGCCCATTGGCAGGTCCGCCAGCAGCATGCTCCACGCGTACGCCTCGAACGACAGCGAGGTGTCGCCGAAACAGGCGACTCGCTCGAGGTCGAACATGGCGGCGAGCTGCTCGATCGTGACCGGGGGCGACGGGCAGGCGAGGTCGAGGCCGACCAGCCAAGGCTCCCCGCCGCGGCTCGCGGAGGCGACCCATCCGAAGGGCTCGTCCCGATACGGCCCGACCGCCTGCGCGGCGTACCACGTGTACCCCGACGCCTGGATGGGACCGGCCCCGAGGAAGAGCCGGTCGCCGACCCCGAGGTGGTGGTCCAGTATCACCGAGTCGCTCCCCACCGATGGCCGGGACCTGACCGCGAGATCGTTCGTCACCACCTGGGCGAACCGGTCGACGCGCAGCGCGGCAGGCACTGCCGGCAGGCCGGCGTAGGGTGCCGCGGACCCGGTCGGAGACGGGATCGGCGACTCGCTCGGCTGGGTCGTGACGGCCGGCGGTGGCGTCGGAGCGGCGGACGGCGAGACGGATGCGGCGGGTTCGGTCGGCTGAACGGCCGACGATCCGCCGTCGGCCGGGCGCACGCTCGTCGCACACCCGAGCAGGACCGCAGCAGCCAGCGAGCCGAGAACGAGCAGCGGCCGGAGGCGCCCCAGAGACCCGGGTCGCCGGCTCAGCACGCACGCGCTTCTCGACGTCACGGTCTCGCCTGCCTCGCTCCGCCGGCGGAGGCAACCGCCACGTGTGCCTCCCGCCACCACACAGATGCCGCCGGACGACCCGGCGTCCCGGGACGGGCACGGAAACGTCGGCAATGGCCGAAGCTCTTACCGGTATCCTCGAGTGCGCCTGCGGGCGCCGCTTCCACGGCCAGACCCGATCGTCGCGTGGGAACGAGTGGATGTACTACCTCTGCCGCGACTGCGGGCGGCAGGCGATCGCCACGAAGGACGCGGACCAGATCGTCCTCGCCCGCCTGCGCCGCATCATCCTGCCGGCGTCGATCATCGAGGCGAGCCGGAACGAGCTACGCCGCCGCCTGGCGCTCCCGTCCCGCGGCGCCTCGGACGAGCTGCGCTCCCGCCTGGAGCTGCGCCTCGACCGCCTGAGGCAGCAGTTCGAGTGGGGCGACATCGAGGCGCCCGAGTACCGGGCGAAGATGCAGGAGACCAAGGCGGAGCTCGTCCTGCTGCCCGAGCCCGACAAGGTCGTCACGTTCGACGCCGTGGCTACTGTCGTCGAGTCGCTCCGCGCCGCCATCGACAAGGCCAGCCCCGTCCAGCTTCGTGAGCTCATCGGGATGCTGATCGAGCGGATCAAGGTGACCGAGGACGGCGAGTACGAGATCGAGCCGGTCCCGGCCGCGCGGCCGTTCTTCGCGGCCGCGGACAGTCTGCTTCTGGCGCCCCCGGGTGGACGCGGGGGCGCACGAGGCAAAGTGCGCGACCTGCTCGCGTGGTATGCCAGCGCACGACCGACGGCGGCTGCCCGGGAGCCCAAGGCACGAACCGGCGTCGAGGCGTGACCCGAGCGACGGACTCCTTGACGCCCGCCCGGGGACGCGGCATGCTCGCCCGGCCGGTGTCACACCGCGCACCCCGCGTCCCCGCGACAACCGTGTTCGCCCGTCCCCGCGCACACGAGGTCAGACCGATGCCCGTCCCCCTGTCCGCCTACGTCGAGGTCCCCCTCACCTCCGAGCTGTATGCGCAGCTCACGCCGCAGGAGCAGGCCATGCTGCTGCTCCTCATGGACGCCGCACGGGAGATGGACGCGATCTTCTGGCAGGAGGCGTACGGGGACCGGGATGCGCTCCTGGCCTCGATCGCCGATCCCGAGCAGCGCCGCCTGGCCGAGATCCACTACGGCCCCTGGGACCGGCGCGACGACAACGTCCCCTTCATCGCGGGGTTCGGCCCGAAGCCTGCCGGGGCGGGGTTCTATCCCGCCGACATGACCAAGGAGGAGTTCGAGGCGGCCTGCGCAGTCTCGCCCGAGCGGGCGGCCGCGCTCCGCAGCCCGTACACGCTCGTCCGCCGCGACGCCCACGGCGCGCTCGTCGCGGTCCCCTATCACGTCGCCTTCGCCGCGCCGCTCGGACGCGCCGCGGAGAAGCTGCGGCAGGCCGCCGAGCTGGCGGAGGATCCGGGCCTGCGCCGGTACCTGGAGTTGCGCGCCGCCGCCCTCCTCGACGATGACTACCGGGCGAGCGATCTCGCCTGGCTCGACATGAAGGAGAACGGGATCGACATCATCATCGGTCCCATCGAGCAGTACGAGGACGCGCGCTTCGGTGTCAAGGCCGCCCACGAGGGCATCGTGCTGCTGAAGGACCGTGGGTGGAGCACGCGGCTGAATCGGCTCGCGGCGCTCCTGCCCGAGCTGCAGCGCCGGCTCCCCGTGCCCGACGTGTACAAGCAGCAGATGCCCGGCAGCGACTCGGATCTGAATGCCTACGACGCCGTCTTCCTGGCCGGCGATGCGCGTGCGGACACACCTGCAGCGATCAACCTCCCCGCCGACGAGGAGGTCCAGCTCGCCAGGGGGACGCGGCGCCTGCAGCTCAGGAACGTGATGCGGGCCGCGTTCGAGAGGCGCAACCGCTTCATGGCCGACCTCGTGTGCGCGCCCGACCAGCGGGCGCGCTACACCTTCGAGGCGTACTTCCAGCTGGTCCTCTTCCACGAGGTGGCGCACGGCCTGGGCGTCAAGCACACGCTCGACGGGCAGGGCACGGTGCGGGAGGCGCTGGAAGCGCACCAGTCGGCCATCGAGGAGGCCAAGGCAGACGCCCTGGGCCTCCACCTCATCGGGACGCTGCAGGCGATGGGTGAGCCTGTCGATGCCGACATGCTCGACAGCGTCATCACCTTCCCCGTGGCCGTTCTTGGCGCCGCCCTGTTGGGGCTGTCGCACACCTATGCGCGCAGCCGTCTCGCGCAGTACGCCGACCTTGCGCACCGCGGCGTCGTCTCGCGCGACGCCTCGACCGGCACCTTCCGCGTGGACCCGGTCGGGATGCGCGAGGGGATCGCCGCTCTCGCGGCGAAGCTCCTCATGCTGCAGGGCGACGGCGATCGCGATGGGGCCGCCGCCTTCCTGGCGACCGCCGAGGACGCGTATGCCGCAGTGCGGCCTGTTCTGGACCGTCTCGCCAAGGCGGACATCCCGCGGGCCGCGATCTATCGGCAGGGCATGGACGTCCTGACCGGGACGGCGAGGGCGCGGTTGTAACGCCTGGCAGGTGGACGAGTTCCTGCACCCGTGGTCCACCGCGTCCACGAAGCACTGCCTGCGCACCTCATCGGCGCGGGCTCGGTAGCGGTCGCTCACAGGGGTCGCCGCCGGTCGCCCCCACTGGTCCCCGCGTGAGGATCCTGTGACGCGCCCGTCCGGCGCAGCCGGCTTGGCGGCAGCTGGATTGCGCCGCCGATGGTCGGTTGATTCGGGTGGGCTGGCGCCCCCGGACGGACTCGGGGGCACACGAAGCAAAGTGCCTGATGCGCTCGCGTGGTATGCGGTGCCCTGACACAGTGGCCGCCTTGTCGATCGCCGCTCGTCGGTCGATCAAGCGTGCGACCGGAACCGCGTCCGGTCGGCTTGCTCAGATCGCTCCTGTGAGATACGCCTCTTCGGGGTGGATGGACGCGTCGAGGCCCGTCTCCGCCTCGTCGCGAGGCAGAGCGGGCTGGGCGGCGCCCTGAGCCGCCCAGCCCCGACGCGCCGTCGGCGCTGTGCCCACGCCCGTCACGACGCTGATCCAGTCACGCTTCGGTACCCCGCCCGGGGGCAATGCGCCTTCGCTTGCGCACGTCCACCGACATTGGCCCGGGTCGCCCGAACAGGAACCCCTGGCCAAACTCCACGCCGAGCTTCTCGAGCGTGGCCGCCTCGAGTTCGGTCTCCACTCCCTCGGCCACCAGCCGGCACCCCGCGCTCCGCGCGAAGTGGCGCATCGCGATCACGAGGGCCTGGCGCCCGAGGTGGGCGTTGACGCGCCGCACGAGGCTCATGTCGAGCTTCACGAGGTCCGGCTTGAGCTCGATGATGTGGCCGAAGTTCGCGACGCCGGCGCCCGCGTCGTCGACCGCCAGACGCACGTCGCGCCCGAGCCCGCGCACCGCCTTTCGGACCGCCCTATAGTCGCCCACTGCCTCGTGCTCGGTGATCTCGACCACGACGGGCCGTCCCGCCTCGGACAGCACCTCGCCCAACCCGGGGAGCTCCACTAGCAGGCGCGGTGACACGTTGATGTCGATCCAGAGGCCGGGCGGCAGCGCCGAGCGGGCAGCGTTGACCGCACGCTCGACGGTGGCCAGCTCGAGCTCGGCGCCCAGCCCGACCGACCAGGCGTCGGCGAACACGAGATCGGGCCGGTCACCGGAGTCGAAGCGCGTCAGCGCTTCGTAGCCGACGGCCTGCCGTGTTCCCAGGTCCACGATGACCTGGAACACGGGATGGAACGCACGGCTCGCGAGAAGTTGCTCGATCCGCTCGCGGACGTCGATCCCGCGTCGGTACGCGTGCAGCCGCTCGGCGAGCAGCGCGCTCGTGGTCGCGGTGAGGGCCAGCACATCGGGCATCGCGTCGAGGAGGGCGCGGGCGAACTCGGGATCCGCCGTGGTGATGTTGAGGATGCCGTCCACATGATGGTCGTGGACGATCGGGCCGTAGGCCGCCGCGCGAAGGCCCTCGCGACCTCGTGGCGTCCGGCCGTGCCGCGGCGCTCCGGGCTCCCAGGATTCCGCCCACGCCCCATGCCCGGCGCGCTCGCGCAGATAGCGCGCACGCTCGGGCTCGATGCGCTCGCCGGGGATGCTCGGATGACGCATTGGCGGAGCGGTTCGCGCAATCACCTCGACGTCCGTCTCGCCGACGAACGCCTCCACGGCCGCTCCGTCGATGCCGGGCAGTGTGACGAGGGCCTCGCAGACACGCTGCGCGGCCTCGCGCAACGAACTATCGGGCCCGATGCTCGTGACCGTCTCGATGAGAACGGCCCGAACCTGTGCGTCGTGCGCGAGCCGCGCCTGGGCTGCCCGCAGCTCGGTGACGTCGCGGCACACGGTCAGATAGGCCGTGAGCGAGCCGTCGGGATCGCGCATCGGGGCGACGGTGGTAAGAAGTCGGCGGCGCGCTCCGTCCGGTGTGGCAACGTCGACTTCCGTCAGCCAGGGCCCGCCGCGCACCTCGCGGGCGAGTTCCTCAAGCGCGGCGCGGCCGATGACGCGTGGGGCGATCTCGGCGGCGCGCCGTCCAACGAGTGCACCGGCGTCCTCGCCGAGCAGCACCGCGAATGCGCGGTTGACGTACACGAGGATGCCCTCGGGGCCTGTGATCGCCACGGCATCCGGTGTCTGGTCCACGGCGCTCGCCAGCCGCTCGCGTTCGGCACGCGAGCGTTCGCGCTCGGTCACGTCGCGCCAGATCGTGAGCTGGCGATCACCGAATCGCAGGGACTGCAGATCGAATACCCCAGAGATGCTGTGCTCGCCCGCGGCTCGGTCCGAGTACGGGAAGGCCGTCAGCTGAAGAGGCTCGCCGGTCTCCGCCACGCGGCGAAACGCATCGAAGAGGCCCGTCGACTGCAAGGCGGGCAGCAGTTCGAGGCACCGTCGGCCCGAGAGCTCCGTGTCGTCCAGGCCGGCCCATCCGCGGGCGGATCTGTTCAGGTACTCCAGATCGTAATCGACGATCTGCCCTTCGGCGTCACGGAGGGGACGGCTGATTGCGAAGGGGTCCATGATCGCGTCGAGCGAGCCCCGCACGAGCGCCCCCAGCTCCATGGCCTGCTGCTGCGCGCGATGCTGGTCGGTGATGTCGCGCACGAAGA
Source organism: Chloroflexota bacterium (assembly GCA_021812735.1). The sequence continues at coordinate 9,760 of JAKAMV010000158.1, forward strand.
CGGCCGCCCCCGTCGACGTCGGGCAGCCGAGGACGCTCACCCATCGGTCTTCCGGAGTGAAGTACATCTCGGATTCGACGATGTGTCCCGACGAGATGGCCGAGAAGGCGGCATCCAGACTCGCCGGACTCATCTCGGGGAACAGGTCGCGAAGCCGCCGACCGCGAGCTGCCCTGAGCGTCAGACCGGCGGCCAGTGCAAGGGCCGCCGCGTTCGCAAACTCGACGCGCCCCCCCTGGTCAAGGGTGAAGAACCCGAGGGGCATCCGTTCAAGGCCTTCCTCGAGGGTCGCCCGAGGGGACATGACTTCTGGTTCGTCACCCGGCGGGACGGCCGCCGCATTCGTTTCGCTCATGATGGTCGTCAGCGTCTCGCCCAGACGGATGACTCCGCCTCATCCGATCCGGCCGATTCAGCGCTTGCTGAAAGTCATCGCCCTGGGGAACTCCGCGGATATTGACGGCGCCAGAGCCGATGCTCGCGTTCGAGGCGACACGGCGCCGGTTGCTGCCCCCGCCGGTCCCGCCCGCGGACCTCAGCGACGCCTCGACCCCGTGAGCCGCAGCAGCATCTCGAAGAGGTTGATGAAGTCGAGGTACAGCGAGAGCGCGGCGAACACGGCGGCGTTCTCGCGGTTCGCGACGCCGGCGACCCGGCCCGCATTGAAACGCTGGACGTCATAGGCCGTGAGCCCGGTGAACAGCAGCACGCCGATCACGCCGATGATCCAGCTCAGCTGGTCTCCGCCGACGAAGAGGTTGGCGATCGAGGCAATGACGATCCCGATCAGTCCCGCGAACAGGATCCCTCCGAGGCCTGTCAGGTCGCGTCCTGTGGTGACCCCGTACAGGGCGGCGACACCGAAGATGGCTGCCGCGCCCACGAAGGAGGCAATGACCGACTCGGCCGTGAAGACGGCCAGCAGCATCGCCAGCGTGGTGCCCGTCAACGCCGTGAACACGAACAGCATGATCGCCGCCATGGCCGTACCGATACGGTTGATACCTGCGCTGAGGAGGACGACCAGGCCGAGCTCCGCCACGACGAAGAGGAGCCCGTTGTTCGCGACGAAGTCCAGCGCACCCGGCATGACGAGGGTCACCAGGGCCGTCAGGGCGCTGGTGAGCAGGGCCAGGAACATCCAGCCGTACGCGGCGGTCAGGAAGCCGGATTCGGCCGAGGTTCCCCACCGGGGTTGGCGCTCCTGATAGAGAGCAGATGGCGGATTCCCGAATCGATCACCAAGCATCAGAACTGACCTCCAGCGTGGTTGCTTGTCGACGGTGAGCCTCTCCTGCGAGCGGGTGAGCGCTCGTCGCACGATCCGGTTGATTCCGTCGCGGTCCGGGTCGCCGACCGCGGTCGGGTGCCTAGCTGCGCATTGGACGAATCCGGTATCGAAGACGCCGCTCACTCGCGGTGCTCCGCGGGTTGTGGCTACCAGGGCGGCGCGTCACATCGCCCCGCGTCCGCTACGCTTGCGACGACATGTCGTCGGCAGACGTCCGGACGGCGGCAACTATCGCCCCTGGGACGACGCAGGCGGCGTCGGACGCCCCGACTCCCGCGGGCCTGACGAGCGCCGAGGCAGCCGGCCGCCTCGCCGCGGACGGCTCCAACACGATCGGTGGTGGCGCCCGCCGGACCCGGCTCGCGATCCTCGTCGCGCAGGTCTCGAGCCCGCTCGTGCTCATCCTCGTGGGCGCGGTGCTCGCCACCGACAACGTCGGGGCGCATCTCGGGCTGGTGGAGCTGGCCAAGCGGCGCTTCGAGCGCGCGGGTTAGCTGCCGCCGCGCTCTCCGCACGTGACCAGGTACGGGTGAGGCTGGCGGCCCCTGGATCAATGGCCGAACGGGCGCCCGCCGAGCTGGAAGCCGGACCGGATGCCGAGCGCGGCCTGGGCAATGACGATCGCCGCCGCGCAGGCGGCGAAGATGATGACCGGCACGGGCATCTCGATCACCTGGCGCCGAGGGCGGGGACGAGCGTGTCGACCCGGGGCGTGCCACCGCGCTGCGGAACTGCGCCGGCAGCAGCGACGCTGGCTGCAGCCGCGACGGTCCCGGGCACCGCCATGACCGTGGTCGACTCCGCGGGCGCGGCAGCGGCCTCGGCCGAGGCGGTCTCGGCCACGATTTCCCGCAGCCGTTCGCCGGTCACCAGCTCCTTCTCGATCAGCTCCGTGGCGAGTGCATCGAGCGTCGCACGATGGTTGCGCAGCAGCTCGGTGGCGCGTGCGCGCGCATCCTCGAGGAGCCGGATGACGGCGGCGTCCATGCGGCTCGCGGTCGACTCGGCGTACTCGTGGGCATCCTCGACCTCGCGCCCCATGAACGGATGGGTCTCGCCGACCCCGTAGGACACCGGGCCGAGCTCGTCGCTCATGCCCCACAGCCCGACCATGCGCCGTGCCAGGTTCGTGGCACCCTTCAGGTCGCTCTCCGCGCCGGTCGTCGGTTGGCCGAACACCAGTTCCTCGGCCGCTCGGCCGCCGAGCATGACGCCGAGGCGGGCCAGCAGGTACTCACGCGAGTAGTTCCGCCGGTCCTCGTCGGGCCGCTGCTCGGTGACGCCGAGGGCGCGGCCATGCGGGACGATGGTGATCTTCTGGACCGGGTCCGCGCCGGCCGTGAGCGCCGCCACGAGGGCGTGTCCACCCTCGTGGTAGGCGACGAGCCGACGCTCGTCGGCGTCGGTCAGGCCCGCCTGCTTCGTGCCGAGGGTGATCTTGTCGATGGCCTCCTCGAACTGCATGCGGCCGACCGTCGTGCGGCCCTCGCGCGCCGCCAGGAGCGCGGCCTCGTTGGCCAGATTGGCCAGATCGGCACCCGAGAAGCCGGGGGTGGCACGGGCGAGCAGCCCGAGATCGACGTCGGACTCGAGCGGCAGGCCGCGCGCGTGGATGCGGAGGATCGCCTCGCGTCCGACGCGGTCCGGGTACCCGAGCGTGACCTGGCGGTCGAACCGGCCGGGCCGAAGGAGCGCCGGGTCGAGGACGTCGGGGCGGTTCGTGGCCGCGATGACGATGACGCTGGAGTTCTCGTCGAAACCGTCCATCTCCACGAGCAGCTGGTTCAGGGTCTGCTCGCGCTCGTCGTTGCTGCCGCCCATGCCGGCGCCGCGCTGGCGGCCGACGGCATCGATCTCATCGACGAACACGATGGCGGGCGCGGCCGCCTTGGCCTTGGCGAAGAGGTCACGGACCCGCGACGCACCGACCCCGACGAACATCTCGACGAACTCGGAGGCGCTGATGCTGAAGAACGGAACGTGGGCCTCGCCGGCGACTGCCTTGGCGACGAGGGTCTTGCCGACGCCGGGCGGGCCGACGAGCAGCACGCCGCGCGGCAGCCGGGCGCCGAGCTTCCGGTAGCGGTCGGGCTCCTTGAGGAACGCCACGACCTCCAGCAGCTCGACCTTGGCCTCGTCCTCGCCCGCCACGTCGGCGAACGTGACCGAGGGCCGCTCGGGATCGTAGAGCCGTGCCTTCGAGCCGCCGAATCCGAGCACCCCGCCACCGCTGCGCTGCATCCGGCGAGCCAGGTACGCAAAGAACGCGAGCAGCAGCAGGGTCGGGCCGAACGTGAACAGCAGGGGCGCGAGGATCCCGCCCGAGCTCGTGGTGTCCTCGGCCGTGACCGTGACGTGCTCCTGCTGCAGCAGCGGGAGCAGCTGCGGGTCCGTCGTCGGCGGCATGACCGTCGTGAACGTCGTGAAGCTCGCGGACTGCGCCGGCGCCGCCGGCGTGGCGCTGGACGTCTGGCCAGGGGCCGGCGACGGCGCCGCCGGGGGCCACGTCACCGCCTGGCGGAAGGCGCCAGAGATCGACTGCCCGTTGAACTGGACCTGGCTGACGTTGCCCTGCTGCACCTGCGCGAGGAAATCCGAATACGGAAGCGCGACTGCGGAGCTGCCCAGGGGCAGGAAGAGCAACGCATTCCAGGCAAGCAGGATGGCGAAGACCAGCCAGTTGGCCCAGCCGGGAACCCTCGGAGAGGGCGGCTTGTCGGCGGCGCCCGTCGGCACCGGAGACGTGCTCTTCGAGACTCTCGAACCGGCCGGGGCGCGCGCATCCCAGGCGGGATTCGCACCTCGCTCGGGCGGTGTCGCGGCGGCATTCTCAGGCCGCCTTCC
>JAKAMV010000159.1 GCA_021812735.1 Chloroflexota bacterium
CCGAGCGGACGCCACCGACGGAGCCTCCGACCTGGCGACCTGGCTCGACGCGCGCGCACCGCGCCCGGCCCGGAACCGCACGGATCTGTCCGCCTCGTTCGTGGCCGTCGCGCCCAGCATCGCTCGGGCGGTGCCCGCCCAGCCTCCGGCACCGCACCGCCGCCTGATCGTGCCGCCGGGCCGCGCGCGGGTGGCGATCGGCTGCGCCTTCCGTTCCGCTGGCGGTGCCGCGGCGCTCGAGCGCCGCTTCCCTGCGTCGCTGGCACGCCCCGCAGCCGCCATGGCCGCCACGCTCCTGCGTCAGCGTGACGAGGCGGCCGAGCTCGCCGACCTGCGACGCGCCGACGCCGAGCGGCAGCGCTTCGTGAGCGTCGTCGCGCACGAGCTGCGGACGCCGCTCGCCTCGCTCGGCGGTTACCTCGACCTCGTCGCGGCCGCCCGAGGGCCGGACCGGCCGCCCGATACGACCGCCTCGCGGGCGCTCCACGGGGCCACCGGCACTCGACTCGACGGGGCTGCCGACACGCCGCGGGGCGGAGCCGCCCAGGAGGTGGAGTTCCTCGACCGCGCGCGCGACCTCGTCGCGGGCATGTCGACGCTCGTCGCGGATCTGCTCGAGTTGAGCAGGCTGGACGCCGGCCAGCTCCGCCTTGCCCCGGCGCCCTTCTCGGGGACCGAGGCCGCGCAGGCTGCCCTGCGCGACGTCACGCCACTGGCGATGGAACGGGGGATCGACATCGAGGCGAACCTCCCGTCGCGGCTGCGGATGATCCACGCCGATCGGCAGCGCGTCCAGCAGATCCTCGTGAACCTGCTGGGCAACGCGATCAAGTTCTCGCCGCCCGCCAGCCGCGTGACCCTGGCGCTTCGCTTCGACGGCCCGGTCGCCGTGTACACCGTGCGCGATCACGGGCCAGGGATCGCGCCTGAGGAACGGGCGCTGATCTTCGAACCGTTCCATCGCGCCACCGGGGCGGAGCGCGTGGTGGGCACCGGGCTGGGCCTGCCGATCGCCCGCGACCTCGCGCGGCGCATGAGGGGCGAGCTCGACGTCGCGTCCGCGCCGGGCCGCGGGTCCGTCTTCATCGTGGCGCTGCCCGGCCTGGACACGACCGACCCAGCGACGGTGGCGGCCGCGCTGCATGACGAGCTGTGCCGGGCGGAAGCCGTCCTAGCGACCACAGGCTGAACCCGGCCCGGCGGCCGTCAAGGATGCGGTCAGATCTCCACATCGCACGTCGCCGTCGCCGGGGAGCAGCGCCGGTTGTCCACATCTTGCGTGTCGGGCCCGCGGTTGGTGGATAACCCGCTTGATTCGCGCAGCGCACCGCACGAGACTCACGCCTGCACCGAAGGCCGAGTACGGTAACGCGGCTCGCAAGGTGGTCGAGAGACCGGCCGGAAGACCGAACGAGCGGCGGAAGACTGAAAGGCAGGGAGGTGCCTTCGAACTCGCGACGCCGGAAGGTCGAGCCGAGCACGGTCCGGGAGGCGCCCTGGAGGGGACGCGCACCGGAGGAGATGCGCTCCCTTCCGGCGTCGCCCTTGCTCCGGGGTGCCGCGGCCAGCGATCGGTCGGCGACTGGTGCCACAGGCCGGAGCCATGGGCAGCGCTCCGTGGGCCGCGTTGCCCGGCAGCCGCTGCCCCAGGATCCGGCCGTGCTTGCCCCGCCCGGCCCGTCGTTCGACGCGGTTCTCGATCGGGCCCTGGCAGAGCTTGGGCTGGACCTGACGCCGGGCATGCGCGCAGCGCTCGATGCGCAGGCCCGCCTCGTCCTCGCTTGGAGCCCCTTCGTGAACCTGACCGCGATCCGGGACCCGGCCGGCGTCGCCCTCGAGCACGTCGCCGACAGCCTGGCCGCGGTGCCGACGCTGCTCGAGCGACTGGCCGCTCGTCGTCCCCCGCGTCGCCCAGTGACACTCCTCGACGTGGGCAGCGGGGCGGGGTATCCGGGACTCCCGGTCGCCGTGGCGATCCCGGCAGCCGAAGCGTCGCTGGTCGACTCGGTGGGGCGCCGGACCGCGTTCCTGGAGGTGGTCGCGTCCGCGGCGGCGCGTGCCTTCCAGGATCACGGGGAGGAGCCGGTCCGGTGGCGCGTGGTCACCGCCCGGGCAGAGGCGCTCGGACGGCGGCCCGAATACCGCGAGCGATGGGAGATCGTCACCGCCCGTGCAGTGGCCGCGCTGCCCGGCCTGCTGGAGCTGGCGCTCCCACTCGTCCGGCCAGGCGGCGTCTTCGTGGCCTGGAAGCGCGACGCGGGTGACGGGGCGTTTGCGGACGAGCTCGCTGCCGCACTGCCGCTCCTGGAAACGCTCGGCGCGGACCCACAGCCCGCGACGGAGCGCGTGCGGCTGACCGGCCTCGACGACCACCTCCTCGTCTGTGTGGCGAAGCGCCGGGCCACGCCGGAGCGCTACCCACGGCGGACTCCGCAACGGCGGCGGCTGCTACCCTGAGCGCATGCGCGTCGCGCTGATCTCGGATATCCACGGGAACCTCGCGGCCCTCGAAGCGATCCTCGACGCACTGGCCCCCTTCGACGCGATCTGGCACCTGGGCGACGTCGTGGGCTACGGGCCCGCACCCGTGGAGGTGATCGACCGACTGGAGGCCGCCGGCGCGGTCGGCGTGCAGGGCAACCATGATGCCGCCGCCCTGGGCGGGATCGACACCGAGTGGTTCAACGATGCCGCGCGCGTGGCGGTCGAGTGGTCCGCGCGACAACTGAACGACCGAGCACGACACTGGCTGGCAGGCAACCCCGTGACGCGCATCGACGGGGACTTCACGCTCGCCCATGGGTCACCGCGGGATCCCCTCTGGGAATACCTCTACTCGACGTCGGTCGCGCGGGCCAACCTCGCCGCGTTCGCGACGCCGTACTGCCTGGTGGGGCACACGCACGTGCCGCTCGCGTTCCGGGAGATCGCCGGGCGCATCGAGGCGATCCTGCCGCAGGACGGGACCACCCTCGTCCTCGATGGCCGGCGCACCATCATCAACCCCGGGGGTGTCGGCCAGCCGCGCGATGGGGATCCCCGCGCCGCGGGAGCCCTGCTCGACACCGGGTCAGGCACGGTCACCTGGCGCCGCGCGCCGTACGCCATCGCGGTCACCCAGCAGGCGATGCGCGCCGCCGGCCTGCCCCAGCGGCTGATCGACCGGCTCGAACTGGGGCTCTGAGGGGGTTCGCGCTGGACCGCAGTAAGGACGTCGGCCAGAAGCCCGCGGGCACATCGGCCCCGCTGCGCGGCCGCAAGCTCGGCGACCAGCGCGTCCGCGTCGCACGGCCGCAGGCCGAGTACTTCCGCTACGCCGGACCCGGCATCGTGCGGGCGAAGGCGAAGGCGAGCGCCCCGACCACCCGGCTCGGGCGGGCCTATGCGCAGATCCGCCGTCTCCTCATCGGCACCCCGCTGGCAAGCGAGCAGGAGATCGAGGAGCGCCTCTCGAAGAAGAAGGCGCTGGCGATCCTGAGCTCCGACGCGATCTCGTCGAGCGCCTACGCCTCCGAGGAGATCCTCAACATTCTCGTGCTGGGCGGCCTCGCCGCCCTGACCCTGACGCTTCCGATCGCGATCGCGATCGCGGCGCTGCTGGCCATCGTGGCCATCAGCTATCGGCAGATCGGCTACGCCTATCCGTCTGGTGGCGGCGCATACGCGGTGGCGGGCGCCAACCTGCCCCGCATCTTCGCGCTGGTCGCAGCTTCCGCGCTGCTGATCGACTACGTGATGACCGTAGCGGTCTCGACCTCCTCGGCCATCGAGCAGATCTACTCGGCGTTTCCGGCGCTCTTCCCCGTGCGCGTGGAGGCCTGCGTCGTGGCGATCTCCCTCATCCTGCTCGGCAACCTGCGCGGGATCCGCGAGTCCGGCAACATCTTCGCGCTGCCCACGTATCTGTATGTGGGGTCGGCCCTCGTCGTCGTGGGCAGCGGTCTCTTCAAGGCGCTGGTGCTGCACGATCCAGCGGCGACCGGCTACCAGCCCGGCCACGTGTCGGCCGCGGTCGACCAGCTCTCGATCCTGCTCGTGCTCCGCGCATTCGCCGGCGGCTCGGTCGCTTTGACGGGGACCGAAGCGATTGCGAACGGGGTGCCTGCCTTCAAACCGCCGGAGGCGCAGAACGCGGCACGCACGCTGGTCGCGATGGCGGCGCTGCTCGCGATCATCTTCATCGGCGTCACCGCGGTCGCGGTCTCCTACGGCATCCTCCCTGGCGGCACGCAATCCGTCCCGGCGCTCGTCGCCCGCGCGGCCGTGGGGACCGGGCCCATGTTCTATCTCTTCCAGGCGTCTGCCGCGCTGATCCTGGTCCTCGCGTCGAACACCAGTTTCAACGCGTTTCCGCGCCTCGCGGCGATCCTCGCCGAGGACGCGTACTTCCCGCGCGCGTTCGCGTTCCGCGGGGACCGCCTGGCCTTCTCCACCGGCATCTTCGTGCTGGCCGCCGTGGCGGCCGCGCTGCTGGTCGCCTTCAACGCCAACACGGCGGCGCTGATCCCGCTCTACGCAGTCGGCGTCTTCATCAGCTTCACCATCTCCCAGGCCGGGATGGTCAAGCACTGGTTCGTGGAACATGGCCGCGGCTGGCGGTCGCGCCTCGCCATCAATGCCTTCGGCGCGGTCCTGACCGGGGTGGTCGCGGTCGTGGTGGCGAGCGTGAAGTTCACGGCTGGCGCCTGGATGGTCGTGGCGCTGATCCCGATCATCGTCCTGGTGATGGTGCTGATCCACCGCGAGTACGCGCGTGAGGCGGCCGAGCTGGTGGTGCGCGAGGACCTGGTCTTCGGACAGCCGCACCGGCGCCAGCGGGTGGTGGTCCCCGTGCCGGGGCTGACCCGCGCGGTCGTCCAGGCGATCGCGTTCGCGCGGACGCTCTCGCCCGACGTTCGCGCGGTCTACGTCACTGACGAGATCGACTCGGGCGAGCAGCTGCGCGCGCGCTTCGAGCGTCAGCTCCCGGGGGTCCCGCTCGTGATCGTCGAGTCGCCGTACCGCCAGCTCGTCAGACCGCTCGTGACGTACCTCGACGTGATGGAGCCCGACCCGGAGGCCGTCACGATCGTGGTGGTCCCGGAGTTCGTCGTGCGGCACTGGTGGGAACAGATCCTGCACAACCGCAGCGCGCAGCGGCTGCGCCGAGCCCTGATCGGCCGACCCAACACGGTGGTGGCGGTGGTGCCCTACCGCAAGGATGCCTGAGGCACGACGCGACCCGGGTGCCGCTCGAGGGGCCGCCGCCTCCGCGGGCCGGTGCTACGCTACGCGCCGATGGGAGAGAGCAACGGGCAGGGTCAGTTCACGCGCGCGGTGCTCGGGCTGAACGGGGGGCCGACCGATCCGCTCGTCGTCGGGGCCGCCGTGCGACTGGCCAAGCAGGCGCGGACCGAGCTGATCGCCCTCAACGTCATCGAAGTCGACTGGACCCACGACCTAGCCGAGGTCCTGCCGGGCAGTCGAGAACGGGCGTCCGAGGTGCTCGATCGCGCCGAGGCGCAGGCGGAGCGCTACGGGATCGACCTGAAGACCACGCTCCTTCAGGCGCGCGACGTGGGAGCGGCGATCGTCGACGAGGCAGCCGCCGTGGATGCGGATCTGATCATCCTGGGCCTGCCCTACCGGACGAAGTTCGGCGGGGACTTCGCGATGGGCCGCGTGATCCCTTATGTGCTCCAGAACGCGCCCATGGCCGTGCTCGTCGTGCGCAGCGCGATCCCCACGGAAACTGGCAGCAGCACGGAGCAGCGGGCCCTGGCCCGCCGGTAGAGGAGCGAGAGTGCGCACGATCATCGTGGGTTGCGGCCGCGTGGGCGCGGGGCTCGCCGAAGCCCTCGCTGGCGCGGGGCATGACGTCACCGTCGTCGACATTTCCACACAGGCGTTCAACCGGCTCAACGCCGACTTCCCGGGCCAGGCCATCCGCGGCGACGGGACCGATGAGGACGTGCTGCGCCGGATCGGAGCGGAGCAGGCGGATTGTTTCTTCGCCTTGACCGAAGGTGACAATCGGAACGCGCTGGCCGCGCAGATCGCGCGCGACACCCTGCGCATCCCCCACGTCGTGGCCAAGATCAACGACCCCGTGCGCGCCGCCGCGTACCGCGTCATGGGTCTCGCGGTGATCTGCCGGACCACGCTGATGATCGACGTGCTGGCGCAGTTCGTCGGGCTGCCGGGCGACCCACACGCTGGCGACCTGCTGGCGGAGCCGTCGCACGAGGCGGAGGCGCGCTGATGTTCATCATCGTCGTGGGCGGCGGGAAGGTCGGCTACTACCTGACCCGGGAACTCCTGACCTCGGGCCATGAAGTCGTGCTGCTCGAGAAGGATCCGCGGCGTGCGGCGCAGATCGCGGATGAGATCGGGAGCGTGGTGCTGACCCGTGACGGCTGCGAGGGCAAACATCTGGCGGCGGCGGGGGCCAACCGCGCCGCGATCGTGGCGGCGGTGACCGGCGACGACGAGGACAACCTGGTCGTCTGCCAGATGGCCAAGCACCACTTCGCCGTGCCACGCACGATCGCGCGGGTCAACAGCCCCAAGAACGAAGCACTCTTTCGCAAGCTCGGCGTCGACGAGGTGATCAACCCGACGCGCATGGCGCTGGGCGCCATCGAGCAGGACATCCCGGTGCACGACCTACTGCACCTGGCCCAGCTCTCGACCGGCGATCTCGAACTGGTCGAAGCGCAGATCGAGGATGACTCGCCCGCGGCGGGCCGCGCGGCGCGCGACTTGGTGCTCCCCGAGGGCTGCCTCCTGTTCGCCGTGATCCGCGGCAACGTGGCGCAGGCCGTGCGGCCCGACACGACGCTGCAGGCGGGCGACAAGCTGGTCGCGCTGAGCCGCACCACCTGCCAGGACGACGTCCGCCGGCTCTTGATCGGCGAGCGACCGCACGACGCCCCGGCCTGAGCCAGGGTTCGTCCGGCGCCCGGTTGGGTGCCGCTCGGCAGCCGGATCCGGCAAGACCGCAGCCGCACTGTCGGGCCAGGCAGCACCGTCAAGCCGAACGGCACTGTCGCGGGTGGGGGCGGTCGCGCGACCGTCACGGGCAGCGGACTGGTCGGCAAGAAGTCGGGAGGCCGGGGCAGTGGAGAGCGAGACGGTCGTCGGCGGCAGGCTGGTGCTGGACGGGGGTGTCGTCCCGGGGCGCGTCATCGTCGCCGGCGGGCGTATCGCGACCGTCGAGCCGGACGAATCCGAGGCGGCAGGCCCGTGGGTCATGCCGGGGTTCGTCGACGTCCACGTGCATGGATGGGGCGGCCACGACGCGATGGGGCCCGATGGAGCGCTCGACGGCATGGCCCGGGCGCTGCTGCGCCGCGGCGTGACGTCATTTCTGCCCACCGCGGTCACCGCGCCGTTGGAGGAGCTTCGGGCCTTCGCGGACCGCGTCCGCCGCTGGATGCCGGTGGCGTGCGACGACGGCGCCGCTCCACTCGGGTTCAACCTGGAGGGCCCGTTCATCTCGCCCCAGCGGGTCGGTGCCCAGAACCCGACGTTCGTGCGCGCCCCGGCTGACGTGCCGGTCGCCGACCTGGAGCCGCTGCTCCAGGGGCTGCGCCTGACGACGATCGCCCCGGAGAGCCCCGGCGCGTTGACCCTGATCGGATGGCTGCGCGCGCGCGGCGTGGTGGCCTCCCTTGGCCACTCGGTGGCCGACGCCGAAGCGGCCCAGGCCGGGTACGACGCGGGAGCAAGGACGACGACACATCTCTTCAATGCCATGTCCGGCGTGCATCAGCACACGCCGGGGTTGGCGGCCGTGGCGCTCGCGCGGGACGACGTGTACACCGAGCTGATCGCCGACGGGCACCACGTCGACCGGGTCCTCTGGCCACTCATCGTGCGCACCAAGCCGGCGGACCGGCTGATCCTCGTGAGCGACGCGATCTCGCTCGCGGGGACCGCCGCGGAGCGCGGCGTGCTGGGCGGGCTCCCGGTCAGGGTCGACGGCGATCGCTGCACGCTCGTCTCGAACGGCGCGCTCGCCGGGTCCGTGATCGCGCTCGACACGGCGGTGCGGAACCTGGCCCGTTTCGGCGTCGACCTGCCGCGCGTGGCGGCGGCGGCCAGCGCCAACCCGCTGGCGCTGCTCGGGGTGACCGACCGAGGCCGTCTCGCGCCGGGACTGCGCGCGGACCTCGTCGAGCTCGACGATGCGTACGCGGTCCGCCGCGTGATGCGCGCGGGCGTCTGGCATACGGGTCCGACCGAGCGCACGGGCGAGGCCTGACGGAGACGCCCGGTCCGGCAGGCGCCGCATGCCTCGGGTCGCCTGCGGCGACCGCCCAGTGGGCGCGCCATCGTCTGCTTTCTTACCACCCACTATGACATCGTGTGCGGTGAGGAATCAGCAACACTCTTGACAACAATGTTGTCATGGTTGATGATGTCGGCACGTGATGCGCGGGTGAGCGGAGAGCCGCCCCTCCGGCCGCCCAGGGCCGGAGCCGCATCTGCTGACTGAGTGGTGGATCGCCACAGGAGGGTGCCAGACCATGAGCATGATGCGCAGGCCGAGTCCCTTCGGCGAACTCGTCTCGCTACGCCAAGCGATGGACCGGCTGTTCGAGGACTCGTTCGTCCGACCGCGCGGGTGGTCGAGCGGGGCGGAGGAAGGCGTGCTGCCCCTCGACATCTACCGCACCGACGATGCGCTCGTCGTGAAGGCGGCGCTCCCCGGGGTCCAGCCGGAGGACGTGTCGGTGAGTGTGGAGGGTGACACCCTCACGATCAGCGGCGAGTTCAAGGAGGAACGCCGCGAGAAGGAGCGTGGGTACCTGTTCCAGGAACTTCGCCGCGGCCGATATAGCCGCACGGTGCAGCTCCCGGGCGACGTGAACCCGGACGAGGCCGCGGCCCACTACGAGCACGGCGTGCTCACGCTCACGCTGCCCAAGCGTGCGGAGGCGCGGCCGCGCCAGATCAGGATCACGCCCAAGACCGATGCCCAGACCAACGCCGACGCCTCCGCCGGCCAGTCGTCCCAGAGCCACTGAGCGGGACCAGCCGGACGTGCGCGACCGGGTACGAGATCCAAGCCAGCCGGTTTACGTGATCAGCGTCGCGGCGAGTATCGTGCGGGTGCATCCGCGGACCCTGCGGATCTACGAGGACGAAGGGCTGCTCTGCCCGGCGCGCACGCCCACGAACATCCGACTCTATTCCGAACGAGACTTGCGCCGGGTCCTCTGGATCCGGCACCTGACGCAGAACCTGGGGGTCAACCTGGCCGGGGTCCGCGTCCTCTTCGAACTCGAAGAGAAGCTCGGAACCCCGATCCTGGAGGCCCTCTACACGGAACCGACCACAGACGCGGACGCGGACGTGCCGCCGGAACAGCCTCCCGCGGCGCACCGTCCGTCCCCCAGCAGGAGATGAGAGCGCCATGACAGATCGACCGTCGAGCCCGGACGAGACACCGCCGCCGAACGAGACGCCCGGCACGGGTCGCCGCGACCTGCCCCTGCTCGCCCTGCGCGAGACGGTGATCTTCCCAGAGATGATCGTCCCGCTGCAGGTGGGCCGTGAGAAGTCGGTGAAGGCCCTGAACGCCGCCGTCGCCGAGTCGAGCCCAATCGCGCTCGTCACCCAGCGCCAGGCCGATCGTGAGGAGATCAACGATCCCTCTGAGCTCTATGGCGTGGGCACCCTCGCCAAGGTCGCCCAGGTCGTGCAGCTGCAGGACGGCACCGTCCGCGCGATCGTCCAGGGACAGCAGCGGTTGCGCGTCCTCGGGTTCCGCCAGACCGACCCGTACATCGTCGCTACCGTCGAGCCACTCGAGGACGAGAAACCCACCGGGCTCGAAGTCCAGGCGCTGATGCGCTCGGTCCAATCGCAGATCGAGCAGTACGTGCAGTCCGGGGCGCCCGTGCCCCCAGAGGCGGCCGTCGCGGCCCGCAACATCACCGAACCGGGGCTACTGGCCGACATGGTCGCGTACAGCCCCGACATGAGCACCGAGCAACGCCAGGAGCTCCTCGAGACCGCCGACGTCGTCGAGCGGCTGCGCCTCGTCTCCACCTTCCTGGCCCGCCAGATCGAGATCCTCGAGCTGAAGGGGAAGATCCAGTCCGAGGTCAAGTCCGAAATGGACAAGACCCAGCGCGAGTACATCCTGCGCGAGCAGCTGAAGGCGATCCAGCGCGAGCTGGGCGAGGAGGACCCGCAGCAGGCGGAGATCAACGAGCTCCGCGACAAGGTCGAGGCAGCGGGCATGCCCGACGAGGTGAAGGCGCGGGCGATCAAGGAGATCGATCGGATGAGCCGGATCCCGTCGGCCTCCCCCGAGGTCGGCGTGATCCGCACCTACGTCGACTGGCTGATCGGCCTGCCCTGGAACGTCGCCACGGAGGACAACCTCGACATCCGACAGGCCGCGAAGATCCTCGACGAGGACCACTACGGCCTGGAGAAGGTGAAGGAGCGCATCCTCGAGTACCTCGCGGTGCGCACCCTCGCGGCCACCATCCGCAGCCCGATCCTCGCCTTCGTGGGGCCGCCCGGCGTGGGCAAGACGTCGCTGGGCAAGAGCATCGCGCGGGCGATGGGCCGCAAGTTCGTGCGGATGAGCCTGGGCGGCATCCACGACGAGGCGGAGATCCGCGGGCACCGGCGCACCTATATCGGGGCGCTGCCCGGCCGCATCATCCAGAGCATCAAACAGGCCGGCTCGAACAACCCCGTCTTCATGCTCGACGAGATCGACAAGATCGGCATGGACTTCCGCGGCGATCCGAGCTCGGCGCTCCTCGAGGTGCTCGACCCGGAGCAGAACAACACCTTCCAGGACAACTACCTGGAGGTGCCGTTCGACCTCTCGAAGGTGCTCTTCATCGCGACGGGGAACCTGCTCGACCCGATCCCGGCGGCCCTGCGCGACCGCATGGAGGTCATCCAGCTGCCCGGGTACACGCAGCAGGAGAAGATCGAGATCGGCCGGCGCTTCCTGATCCCCAAGCAGATGACCAACCACGGGCTGACGCCGAAGCACATCGAGATCACCGATGCGGCGCTGACGCAGCTGGTCCAGGCATACACGCACGAGGCGGGCGTCCGCAACCTCGAGCGGGAGATGGCCAACATCATGCGCAAGGTCGCCAAGACCGTGGCCGAGGGGCGCAAGCGCAAGACCGTCGTCGACGTCAAGAAGCTCGACGAATTCCTGGGGCCGCCGCGCTACGAGTACGGCGAGCTCGAACCGGAAGACCAGGTCGGGGCGGCCACGGGGCTCGTCGTGACGGAGACCGGCGGCGATATCGTCGCCGTCGAGGTGACCCGCATGGAGGGGCGCGAGGACTTCATCCTGACGGGCCAACTGGGCGAGGTGATGCGCGAGTCGGCCCGCGCTGGGCTCTCCTGGACCCGCGCCCATGCCCGCGAGCTGGGGATCTCGCGCGAAGTGTTCGAGAAGAACACCCTGCACATCCACGTGCCGGCGGGCGCCATCCCGAAGGACGGGCCGTCCGCAGGCATCACGATGGCCACGGCGATCGTGAGCGCGCTGACCGGCATCCCGGTCCGCAAGGACGTGGCGATGACGGGCGAGATCACGCTCCGCGGCCGGGTCCTGCCGATCGGCGGACTGAAGAGCAAGATCCTCGCGGCCCACCTCGCGGGGGCCAGCACGGTGATCCTGCCCAAGCGTAACGAGAAGGATCTTCGGGACATCCCGGAGGAGATCCGCAAGCAGATCAAGCTGGTCCTCGTCGAGAACATGGACCAGGTGCTCGAGGCGGCCCTCCGACGGCGCCCCACCGCGTTGCCGGAGCCGCCCCTCGAGCCGCAGCCGCAGCGCGAGCCCGCGCTGCCCGAGGCCGCGTCGGTGGGGCGGACTCCGTTCCCCCCGGCTCCGGCGGTGGTCGGTGGAATCGAGCACTGAACCAGCGGCGGTCCGCGCACCCGCGGCGCGGACCGCGACCTGACGTGCGATGGAGTACAAGGACTACTACGCAATCCTGGGAGTGCCGCGGACGGCGAGCCAGGCCGAGATCAAGAAGGCCTACCGCCGGCTTGCCCGCCAGCACCACCCGGATCTGAACAAAGGGAACGCCGACGCCGAGCGGCGCTTCAAGGAGATCAACGAGGCGCATGCCGTGCTCGGAGATCCCGAGAAGCGCAAGGCCTACGACACACTCGGCGCCGACTGGGCGGCCTACCAGCAGGCCGGCGCCGCGGGCGCCACGGGGAACCCCTTCGCGGACTTCGTGCGCCGTTCGTACGCGGGGGGCGCCGGTACGGCGCCCGGGGGCATCCGGTTCGAGTACCGAGGCAACGCGGAGGACCTCTCGGGCTTCAGCGACTTCTTCCGCATGTTCTTCGGCGGGGCGCCCGGCACCGGCACGGGGCGCTCCTCGTCGACGAGCGCCGGTTCGACGGGCACCGGCGGGCTCGGCTACGACGACCTCCTGGGCGGCCTCGGCTTCGAGATGCCGACGGGCCGGACGACCGGACGGCGGACGCGGGCGGCGGGCGGGTCGCGGCCAGGCCCCCCACAGGACGTCGAGGCCGAGACGGAGGTGACGCTCGAGGAGGTCTTCCGCGGCACGACGCGGCTGCTGCAGGTGGGCAACCGGCGCTACGAGGTCAAGATCCCGGCGGGCGTGGCGGATGGGCAGCGCATCCGCTTGAGCGGCAAAGCCGGCAGTGGGCCCGGCGCCGGCGACGTCTATGTCCGCATCCGCGTCCTCCCCCACCCGACGTTCGAGCGGAACGGCGCGGACCTCACCCGCGAGCTGCCCATCCCGCTGCGGGTGGCGCTGCTCGGCGGCGAGGTGCCCGTGGAGACGATCGCAGGCACGCGCCTGCTGCTCCGGATCCCGCCCGAGACACAGAACGGGCGGCTCTTCCGGCTGGCGGGGCAGGGCCTCCCGCGCCTGCGCGGCGAGGGCCGCGGCGACCTGTACGCGCGGGTGCGGGTGGTGCTCCCGACCCATCTCGACGAGCGCGCACGAGAACTCGCCGGCCGCTTCCTCGACGCGGCGGGCCAACCGGAGACGCGGCGCGCGGGCGCGTCGATCTGACCGCGACGATGCAACGCCACCACGACAGCGACGACGACAGCGAGAAGGATCGCCACTGACAAATGAAGCTCGACCGATACACCGAGAAGGCCCAACAGGCCATCGTGGACGCCCAGCGCCTGGCCACCGAGCAGCAGAGCCCGGTGCTGGACGCCGAGCACCTGCTGGCCGCCCTCCTCGAAGACGAGGAGGGGATCCCCGCCACCACCCTGCGGCGCCTCAACGCCGACCCGGGCGCCATCCGCATGGAGCTCGCGACGGTGCTCTCCCGCCGCGCACGGATCCAGGGCGGCTCACTCTCGCTCGATCCCCGGGCGCGCCAGATGCTGGAGCGTGCCGAGGACGAGGCGAAGCGGCTCAAAGACGAGTACGTCTCCACCGAGCACCTGCTGCTTGCGGCGGCGGAGGCGGGCGGCGATGCTCAGCGCATCCTCGAGCGCCACGGCGCCTCCCACGAGCAGATCCTGCAGGCGCTCGCCAGCGTCCGCGGCAGCCAGCGGGTCACCTCGCCCAACCCCGAGACGACCTACCAGGCGCTCGAGAAGTACGGGCGCGACCTGACCCGGGCCGCTCGCGAAGGCAAGCTCGACCCCGTGGTCGGGCGCGACGAGGAGATCCGGCGCGTCATCCAGGTGCTCAGCCGACGGACCAAGAACAACCCGGTGCTTATCGGCGAGCCCGGCGTCGGCAAGACCGCCATCGTCGAGGGCCTTGCCCAGCGCATCATGCGCGGTGACGTGCCCGAGACGCTCAAGGAGAAGCGCGTCATCGCGCTCGACATGGGCGCGCTGATCGCCGGCGCGAAGTACCGC
>JAKAMV010000160.1 GCA_021812735.1 Chloroflexota bacterium
GGTGCCTGGTCTGCCGTGTGCCCGACTGCCAAGGCCGGGACGGAGTGGTACGTCGTGACGGCGGTCAACGGCGTCGCCGTCGCGACCACGTACGGCGTCCCGGCCCTGTTCGCGGCCACGGGCGTGCTGGCGGCCGCGCCGGGCTCGCCGAGCCCGTCCACGCCGTCGAGCCCCACGCCCACGCCGCTCGCCACGCCCACGCCGACGCCCACGCCGGCCATGACGCCGATCCCGATCGGGACGCCGCTGCCCGTGCAGCCAGCCGTCTGCGCGCCGCTGCCGACGCCGATCCCGACGCCCACCCCGCTCCCCACGCCGAGCCCGATTCCGACCCCGACGCCCACGCCCCTGCCCGGCACGACCCCCGCGCCCACGCCCTCGCCCACTCCGGTGCCCACGCCCACGCCGACGCCACCGCCGGTCTGGAACTGCGTCAGCGGCGTGGACGTGAGCAACTGGCAGGGGTCGATCGACTGGTCTCAGGTCGCCGCAGCGGGCTATCGGTTCGCGTACGTCAAGGCGTCTGAGGGCACGGCGTACACGGACCCGTGGTACGCGGTCAATCGCGCCAACGCCAACGCCTTCGGGATCATGATCGGCGCGTACGACTTCGCGCAGCCCAGCATCGTCCCCGGGCAGGCGGAGGCGGAGGCGGACTACTTCGTGAGCATCGCGACGCCGCGCTCGGGGGACCTCGTGCCGGTCCTCGACCTGGAGACCACCAACGGCCTCACCCCGGCGCAGCTCCAGACCTGGGTCACGCACTGGCTGTACCGCGTGTACCAGTGGACCGGGGTCCGCGCGACCATCTACGTGTCGCCCTCGTTCTGGTCCACGTACATGGGCAACTCGACCTGGTTCGCCACGAACGGGTTCAGGACGCTCTGGGTCGCGCACTGGACGGCTGCGCTGCAGCCCACGGTGCCGGCCCTCGGCTGGGGCGGCAACAACTGGTCGTTCTGGCAGTGGACGAGTTCGGGCACCGTGCCCGGGATCAGCGGACCGGTGGACCTGGACCGGTTCAACTACCCGGACCTCTCGCCGTTCCGGATTCCCTAGTGGGCGACGCGCCCGCCGCCCGGGGGCCGCTCCCGATCGCCTAGACTCCGGGCCATGGCAGCCACCGGGCCCACGGCCCACCCGCACGATCGCGCCCGGCGCGCGCCGGACCCCAACGCCCTGATCGACATCGTCCGCGCCTCCGTGGTGGGCGATGACGAGGCCGTCGCCGGGCCCTTCGGCATCCGGCGCGTGACCTACGCCGACTACACGGCCTCGGGACGCAGCCTCGCGTTCATCGAGGACTACATCCGGGACGCGGTGCTCCCGCTGTACGCGAACACGCACACCGAATCGTCGGGGACGGGGCTCCAGTCGACGCGCTTCCGGGAGGAGGCGCGCCGCCTGGTGCTCGAGGGCGTGGGCGGCGATCACGAGCGGCACGCGGTCGTGTTCTGCGGCTCCGGCTCCACCGCGGCGATCAACCGCCTCGTTGACGTGCTGGGCTTGCGGATCCCGGCCGAGCTGGACGACCGGTACGGGTTCCGTGCGCAGATCCCGCCCGACCAGCGACCGGTGGTGTTCATCGGCCCGTACGAGCACCACAGCAACGAGCTGCCGTGGCGCGAGTCGATCGCGGACGTGGTGATGATCCACGAGGATGCGGACGGGGAGATCGACCTCCGGCAGCTGGCCGACGAGCTCCGCCGGTACGGCGCGCGGCCGCTCAAGATCGGCTCGTTCTCGGCGGCCTCCAACGTGACGGGGATCGTGTCGGACACGGCGGCCATCTCCCGGCTGCTGCACGCCCACGGCGCCCTGGCCTGCTTCGACTTCGCGGCCGCGGCGCCGTACGTCGCCATCGAGATGGATCCCGGCGGGGACCCGGCCGCGGGCAAGGACGCCGTGTTCATCTCGCCTCACAAGTTCATCGGGGGTCCGGGGACGCCAGGCGTGCTGGTGGCGCGGCGCGAGCTGTTCCGCAACCGCGTGCCCACCATGCCCGGCGGCGGGACGGTCCAGTTCGTCAACCCCCTCGAGCACGTCTACCTAGACGACGTGGAGCACCGCGAGGAGGGGGGCACGCCCGCCATCGTGGAGTCGATCCGCGCCGGCCTCGTGTTCGGGCTGAAGGCGGCCGTGGGCACGGACGCCATCCGGGCGCGCGAGGAGGACTTCATCCGCCGCGCGCTCCGCCGGTGGGAGGCGAACCCGGCCATCGAGATCCTCGGCAGCCAGACCGCCGAGCGGCTGTCGATCGTGTCGTTCGTGGTCCGCCACGGCGGGCGCTATCTGCACCACAACTTCGTCGTGGCGCTGCTCAACGACCTGTTCGGCATCCAGTCGCGGGGCGGCTGCTCCTGCGCAGGGCCCTACGGGCACCGGCTGCTGGGCATCGACATCGAGCACTCGCTCGCGTTCGGGCGCGAGATCGCCCGCGGCTGCGAGGGGATCAAGCCCGGCTGGGTCCGGGTCAACTTCAACTACTTCCTGTCCGAGCCAGTGTTCCAGTTCATCCTCGACGCGGTGGACCTCGTGGCCAGCGAGGGCTGGCGGCTGCTGCCCCTGTACCGGTTCGACCCGGCCAGCGGGTTGTGGCGGCACCGGGACGGCCTGCCCGAGCCGCCGGCATCGCTGCGCGACATCGCCTATGACGGCTCGGGGGTCCACTACCCGAGCCACCGCCACCGCGAGCCGGAGTCGCGCCTGGCCGACTACCTCGCAGAGGCGCGCGCCCTCCTCGCGCAGCCCCCGGCCCGGCTAGACGCTCCCGCAGCGCAGGACGCCCCCGCAGCGCCGGGCGATGGCGCGACGCCGGCCGCCGGGGCCGTCGGCCCGGACTTCGAGGCGCTGCGCTGGTTCCTGCTCCCCGAGGAGGTCGCATCCGGTGGCTGACCCGGCGCGGGCGGTCATCGGGCTCGATCTGGGAACGACGGAGGCCAAGGCGATCTGCCTGGCGGCCGACGGCCGGCTCATCGGCATGGGGCGGGCGGGCTACCGGACCGACACCGGGCCGGACGGTCGCGCGGAGCAGAATCCGTCGGACTGGTGGGCTGCGCTCGCCGCGGCCGTCCGGGCCATCGACCTGACCGGCGTGGAGGTCACGGCGATCTGCGGCGTCACGCAAGGGCCGACGCTGGTGGCGGCCGACGACGCCGGCGCCGCGGTGCGGCCCGCCGTGACCTGGCAGGACCGCCGCCCGAGGGACACCGGGTTTGGCCTGCTCCCACGGATGGCGTGGCTGGTGCGCGAGGACCCGGCGGCGGCCATGCGCGCCGTGTGGCTGCTGCCCGCGTGGGACGCCCTCGGCCTGTGGCTCACCGGCGTGGCAGCCTCGTCCCTCCAGGCCCACGAGGCGATGCCGGAGGCCACGGCCCTCGCGGTGGCGGGGGTCCGCCGGTCGCAGGTCCCGCCGCCCAGGCCCGTGGGATCCGCGCTCGGGTCGCTGCGGCCCATGGTTGCCGCCGCGCTCGGGCTGCGGTCCGGGACGCCCGTGATCTGCGGCGCGAACGACGGCGCGGCATCGATGCTCGGGGCTGGTCTCCTGCAGGCCGGGGACGCGGTGGACACCGGCGGGGCGTCGGGCGGGATCGCGATCTACGCCGATCGGGCCGTGCGCGTGGAGGGGCTCTACTGCGCCCCGGCGCCGCTGCCGGGACGCTGGGCGGTGGGTGGGGCGATGGCGGCCCTCGGCGCGTCCGTGGACTGGCTGCGCGCCACCGTGCTCGGCGACCGCTGGACCATGGCCGAGCTGTTCGCCGAGGCTGCGGAGGTGCCCCCCGGGGCGGACGGCCTCCTGTTCCTGCCGTACCTGGCCGGCGAGCGGGCGCCGGTGTTCGACGAGGCGGCGCGCGGGGCGTTCGCCGGTCTGACGCTCGCCCACGGCCGCGGGCACCTCGTGCGTGCCGTGCTCGAGGGCGCGGCCTACGCCATGCGCCACGTGGCCGAGCCGCTGGCCGCGGCAGGCGCGCCGATGACCTCGCTGCGGCTCGCGGGTCGCGCCACGCCCGGGGACCTCTGGGGTCGGATCAAGGCCGACGCGCTCGGCGTGCCCGTCATCGTCCCGGCCGTGGGGGAGACGGCGGTGGTTGGCGCCGCCGTCCTGGCCGCCACCGGCTCCGGGGCGGTGCCGGATCTCGCGTCTGCCGTCGCGGCGATGACGGGCAGCGCCAGGCGTCTCCTGCCCGATCCCGCGGCGCGCGCCGTCTACGACGCGGGCTATGTGCGATACCGCGCGCTGTACCCGGCGCTCCGCGAGGCCGGCATCGGGGGGTAGCGGCCGGTTCGCGCCCGTCCTCCTCCGCCCCTCGCCAGCGGTCGGCGCGCCCCCGCCAGGGAGCTCCCTGCGCACCCGTTCGCATCTCGCGGAACCATCGGCGCTGGCGGCCCGTGGGTTCGCGCCGCCTCCAGCCGATGCGATCCCGCCCGGCTTCGGCCGTCCCCGGCGCGGTCACGGCCTCGGCGAACCCGCCGCAGCGGCGACGCCGACACCGCCACCCGCAGGCACCGCGAACGTGCCGCGTCCGGCGCGCCGCGGGTCATCAGTTCCGCGAGACCGGAACCATCGCGCAGGGGGGCCTCGGCGCCCCACCCGACCGACGGCCCCCTCCGCGCGATCCGTCGGCCGGCGGTGATAGCATCCCGGCACGAGCCTTCGGGGCAGGGTGCAACTCCCGACCGGTGGTAGGGCCTGGCGCAGTCCAGGCGAGCCCACGAGCCGACCCGCGGACGACTGTCCCCGGGCCAGCAGATCCGTGGCGAGGCGCAAGCCTCGCCGGCCGGAGCCGACGGTACAGTCCGGATGGAAGAAGGCCGCGGTCGAGCGCGCGTGTCCGCGCGTTCGTCGCCCTGCCCCGTCGGCCCTGAGCAGCGACGGAGGTTCGGCAGATGCACCCGGTCCCGGAGCCAGAGGCGATGATGGCGACGCCGTCCGCGCGCGGCCCCGGCACCGGCGCCGGCATCAGGCTCTCCGGCATCGGGCTCACCTTCCACGGTGCCCACGGCGGCCCGGCCACCCGAGTCCTCGAACGGATCGACCTCGAGATCGGCCCCCGTGAGGTGGTCGCGCTCATCGGCCCGAACGGCTGCGGCAAGTCCACGCTCCTGCGCGTGCTGGCGGGCCTCCTGGCGGCCGATGCCGGCACCGTGTCGATCGACGGCCGGACGGTGACCGAGCCCGACCCGCGCGTGGGCCTGGTGTTCCAGGAGCCACGGCTGCTCGCCTGGCGATCGGCCGAGGAGAACGTCCGGTTCCCGATGGAGCTGGCGGGCTGGTCGAGAGCGCGCCAAGCCGCTCGGGCCGCCGACCTGCTGGGTCTGGTCGGCCTGCGCGAGTACGCGCACAGTCGGCCCGGCACGCTCTCGGGCGGGACACGCCAGCGGGTGTCGATCGCCCGGGCGCTCGCGCTCGAGCCCAGCCTGCTCCTCCTGGACGAGCCGTTCAGCGCGCTCGACGCCCTCACCCGGGAGCGCTTCAACCTGGAGCTGCTGCGCCTCTGGGAGCGCACGGGCACGACGATCGTGCTGGTCACCCACAGCATCCCCGAGGCGGTGTTCCTCGCGGACCGCGTCGTCGTCCTGTCGCCCCGCCCCGCCCATATCCTCGCGGACGTCCGCGTGGGGCTGCCGCGCCCGAGACGCCTGTCCGACCTGGACTCGGCGTTCGTCTCCTCGCTGGCCGCCGATGTCCGTGCGCACCTGGTGGACACCACCGACGACGCCATCGCGATGGAAGAGGCGCGCGTGGCGATCCCCGCCGGCCTCACGCCGCGGGATCGCCCGCGACGCTACGCGGAGACGGACCCGGGCACGCCCGCCCTGTTCGACCCGTTCGCGCCGGAGGACGAACCGTGACGGCCGCCCGCCACCCTCGGCGACGGCGCCTGCTGGGCACGCTGGCCCCGGTGGTCGCGAGCCTCGCCGCGTTCGTGGTGGCGTGGCAGCTCGTGGTCTTCGTCAGCGGCTTCCCGCCGTACATCCTGCCCGGGCCCATGTCGGTGGCCGAGGCCTTCGTCCGAGCCTGGACGGACGGCACGATGTGGCCGCACGTCGCCGCCACGCTGGTCGAGGTCCTCCTCGGCTTCGCGCTCGGGGCATCGGTCGCCATCGTGGCCGGCATCGCCCTGGCCCGGTCGCCGCTCGCGGAGCGGCTGCTGAGCCCCTATCTCGTGGCCGCACAGGCGACGCCGGTGCTGGCCCTGGCGCCGCTGATCGCGCTGTGGTTCGGCACCGGCCTGCCCTCGAAACTGGTGATCACCACGCTGATCGTGTTCTTCCCGGTCGCCGTGGCCACCATGGTCGGCATCCGCTCCGTGGACCCTCGCCTGCTCGAGATGGCGCGGAGCTTCCGGGCCAGCAGCTGGCAGACCGTCCTGCGCGTCGAGGTCCCCGCCGCGGGCCCCGTGATCCTGGGCGCCATGCGAGTCGGTGTGACGCTCGCGGTGATCGGTGCGATCGTGGGCGAGTGGGCCGGCGCCGACCGCGGCCTCGGCGTCCTGATCAACGAGGCCCGCGGCTCCCTGTTCGACATCCCGCTGATGTTCGCCGCGCTGCTCCAGCTCGCGATCATCGGCGTGGTCCTGTACCTCGTGATGCTGTTCATCGAGCGCCGGATCGTCGGCGCGCGATGACCCACCCCGCCCAATAGCCCGGAGGCCCCACCCCGATGCGACCTGTTCCCCGCCGCCTCGCCGCCACCCTCGCGGCAGTGGCGATCGCCGCCGCCGCCTGCGGCTCCACGACGCCCTCGGCCGCGCCCGCCGCATCGTCGGCCGCGCCGGCATCGTCCGCCATCGCCTCCTCGTCCGCCGGCGCGGCGACCGCCCTCACCGTCGGCCTGGGCTACATCCCGAGCGTCCAGTTCGCGCAGTTCTACCTCGCCCAGCAGGCTGGCTACTACGCGGCGGCGGGCCTCAAGGTCACGCTCCAGAACGAGACCGACCCCGACCTGATCACCAAGGTGGGCCAGGGCGCCGTGGACATCGGCATCGGCGACGGCACGTCGATCATCCCGGCCGTCAGCCAGGGGATCCCGGTGGTCTACACCGCCACCATCTACGGCACGTTCCCGTCCATCGTCCTGACCAGGGCCAGCTCCGGCATCAAGACGCCGGCGGACCTCAAGAACAAGAAGATCGGCATCCCGGGCAAGTACGGCAGCTCGTGGATCATGCTCCAGGCCCTGCTCAAGTCGGCCGGGCTGACCACGTCGGACGTCACCATCGTCGAGTTCCCCGACTACGGGCAGGCGGCCGCCCTCCAGCAGGGCGTCGTGGACGCCGCGACCGGATTCACCAACAACGAGCCTATCCAGCTCCAGAACGCCGGCATCGCCACCACGGTGCTGTCGGTCGACTCGATCGTGCCGCTGCCGGGGCCGGGCCTCGTGACCGGAACCGCGACGCTCAAGACCAAGCACGACGCGCTGGCGGCCTTCGTCAAGGCCACGCTCAGGGCGATGGACGACATCGCTGCCGATCCCCAGAAGGGCCTCGACGCCACGTTCGCGCTGGTGCCGGACCTGGGCAAGGACAAGGCTCTCCAGGCCCAGATCCTGGCCGCCACCGTGGTGGCCTGGAAGAACGCCCGGACCAATGCGCCCTACGGCACGATCGACACGGCCGGCTGGCAGCAGTCGCTCGCCTTCATGACGGGGCTGGGCCTCGTGCCGAACCCGGTGCAGGCGTCCGCGCTGACCGATTCGTCCCTGCTCCCGTAACCGCGCCGGGACGCGTATCGTTCGCGCCGTCAACCACCGCCCGCGCATCGGGGGACCGACCGTGAACAACCCGCCCGTCCTGCTGCCGACCCGCATCGAGGAGGGCGTCGCCCCCGGCCTCCGCTACCGGACCGAGGGCGAGCTGGTGCCCGTGCTGCACGTGCAGCTCACCGGGCAGGTGCCGCTGTTCTTCGAGCACCACGTGATCCTGTACAAGGACCCGGCGCTGATGATCGGCATGCACGCGATCTCGGGCGGCTTCAAGCGCATGGTCGCCGGCATGCCGATCTTCATGACCGAGACGCAGGGCCCGGGCGAGGTGGCCTTCTCGCGCGATGACCCGGGCCACGTGCTCTCGCTGCACCTCGCGCCCGGGCAGTCCATCCTCGTCCGCGAGCACCAGTTCCTGGCCGCGACGGGCAACATCGCCTACACCTTCACCCGGGTGAAGGGCATCAGCAACATGCTGTTCGGCGGTACCGGGTTCTTCATCGACCGGTTCGAGGCCCAGCAGTACGAGGGCGTCGTCTGGCTCCACGGCTACGGCAACGTGTTCGAGAAGGTGCTCGAGCAGGGCGAGCAGATCGACGTCGAGTCCGGAGGCTGGGTCTACCGCGACGAGTCCGTGTCGATGGCCCAGCAGGTCTACGGCCTGCGGACGGGCGTGTTCGGCGGCAGCGGCAACCTGGTGTTCAACCGGTTCACGGGCCCGGGGCGGGTCGGCATCCAGTCGGCCTACGTCCACCTGCCGACGGAGAACTGAGACCGCCCCGGTCTCTGGGCGGGGGGCGGCCCGCCTGGGCGGCGACCCCCACCCGCTGGCCCGCACCGGGTAGAGTTTCGGCGGGGCCCGTAGCTCAGCGGTAGAGCAGGGGACTTTTAATCCCTTGGTCCTGGGTTCGAATCCCAGCGGGCTCACCAGGCCGCCACCACGCGGGGCGGAGTCCGCGCGTCCGCTCGCTCAGCGGGCCTCGAGGGACCGCTTCGAGAGCCCGAGGAAGTAGCCCTCGATCGCGGTTCTCGGCGCCTCGTCCGGCCTGGCGGCCGCCCCGAGCGCCACGAAGAGCGGGGCGAAGTGCTCCACGGTCGGGTGGGCGAAGGGCATCCCGGGAGCCTTGTCGCGGAACGCGAACAGCGTGTCGAGGTCGCCGCGCGCCAGCGCCTCGGCCGCCCAGGCGTCGAAGTCGCGCGACCACTGCGGGGCGCCCGGCCGGCCGTCCCAGTACTCGGCGATGAACGGCAGGCCGTGCGTCATGAAGCCGGAGCCCACGATCAGCACGCCCTCGTCTCGCAGCGGGGCGAGGCGGCGGCCGAGCGCGAACAGGTGCGCCGGGTCGAGATCCGGCATGGACATCTGGAGGACCGGGACGTCGGCGTCCGGGTACATCGCCAGCAGCGGCACCCAGGCGCCGTGGTCGAGCCCGCGGGCCGGCCGGTCGAGGACAGGCTCGCCGTCGGGCATCAGCGCCTTGACCGTGGCGGCGAGCTCGGGGGCGCCCGGGGCGGGGTAGGTCACCTCGTAGTAGCGCTGCGGGAAGCCGTAGAAGTCGTAGACGAGCGGGACCGTCCGCGTGGCGCCGATCGCCATCGGGGCGGTCTGCCAGTGGGCACTCACCATCAGGATGGCCTTGGGCCGCGGCAGCGCCGCCGACCAGGCCGCGAGCTCGCCCATCCACAGTGGGTCGTCGAGGAGCGGCGGGGCGCCGTGGCCGAGGTACAGGGCGGGGAGCGGGCCCGACGCGACGTCGGAGGGGAGGGGGGCGGGGATGGGCGGGGTCATGGGACGGGTCTCGACACGGGGGACGACGCCCCTACCGTAGCCGAATGTGCTTGACTGTGCAACTTCTTTGGCAATGGCGGCAGCCGAGGGCGGTCAGTGGCGCAGTCACCCCAGCAGCGACCGGGGCCGCGCCGGCCCGAGCAGGCGCGAGGCCAGCGCCCGCGCCAGGGCTTCGTACTCCGCCGGGTCGTTGTAGCGCTGGGCGGAGATGCGGACCGCGAGGCCGCTCGGGCCGGCGCCAGGGGCGCGGGCCGCCGGGACCGGGTAGGCGATGATCGGCACCTCGATCCGCTCCTCGGCGAGCAGCTGGCCCTGCAGTTGCTCGGCCGCCTCCTCCGTCGGGGCGAGGCCGGGCAGCGGGATCGCCGCCATCGAGCCCAGCATCGAGTCCGGGGCGGGGCTCGGGATGCCCAGCGCGCCGCAGACCGCATCCCGCCCGTGCCGGGCGAGCGCGACGTTGCCCGCCATGAGCCCCGGCCAGCCGTCGGGGTGGAGCCCGCCCACGAAGCGGATCGCGGCGGGGAGCGTCAGGATCGGTGTCGGGTCGGTGGTCCCCAGCCAGTCGAACAGCCGCCGGAACCTCGGCCGGTCCGACCGCCCGTCGTTGAGGCCGTGCGAGACCACCAGCGGGCGGAGGCAGTCGCGCAGGTCGGCGCGGGCGTGGAGCACTGCCGCTCCCTTCGGCGCGCACAGCCACTTGTGCCCGTTGCCGGTCCACCAGGCGGCGCCGAGCCCGTCGACGTCAACGGGCACCATGCCGGGAGCGTGCGCCGCGTCCACCAGCGTGTCCACGCCGTGGCGGTCCAGCTCGCGGACGAGCGGCGCCACGGGCAGGACCAGGGCCGTGGGCGAGGTGACGTGGCTGACGAGGGCGAGCCGGGTCCGCGGCGTCACGGCCTCCAGGTACGCCTCAACGGCCTGCGCCGGGTCGTGGATGGGGAACGGGACGTGGCACAGGGTGACCTTCGCCCCGTCTCGATCTGCCGCCGCGCGCAGGGCGTTGAGCGTGGCGTTGTACTCGTGGTCGCCCGCGAGCAGCTCGTCGCCGGGCTGGAACCGGAGCGAGGCGAGCACGGTGGACACGCCAGTCGTGGCGTTGGGGACGAAGGCGATCCCGTCGGGATCGGCGTGGAGGAAGGCGCCGACCTCGGCGCGGACGGCATCGAGCAGCGGCTCAAGCTCTCGCGCGAGGAAGCGCACGGGCTCCGCCTCGAGCCGGTCGCGCCACGCCCGCTGCGCCTCGAGCACGGGCTCCGGGCACGCCCCGAACGACCCGTGGTTGAGGAACGAGACCTCCGGGTCGAGGCGCCACGGCGAGCGGTCGAACGTGCGGTGGGGCACACCGCGACGATAGCCCACGCGATCGGCGGGTGTCGGGCTCCCTCGCAGCCCGGGACGGCCGACGCCGGACCGCCGGCGCAGCCCGGGACTACCGGCGCGGGACTAGCGGTACTCGACCGGCGGCTTGCGGCCCCGGCGCCGCTTGACCGGCTCGGCGGCGGCCCCGACCTCCGGCCCCCCGCGCGGCGTCACGTTGATCGGCGGGCGGCCCGGGGCTCTGCGCCTCGCGCCGAGCAGCCGCCCCGCCTTCTCGAGGCGCGCCTTGCCGACGGCGTACGGCGCCACGTACAGCACCACCAGGACAGGCAGGAGGTACCGCGACCCGACCCCCGCGTCAACGCCGGCGAGGACCAGGACCATGTACACGAACCACGCGGTCATCAGCGCGCCCGACGTCCAGCCGGCCTCGTGCAGGCGTCGCACGGGCAGCGTCGCCAGCAAAGCTGCGAGGATGAACGTCAGGATCAGGGCGGGGGTCATGTCGCGGGCCATGATAGGGCGCGGCCCAGCCCCGCGAACGTGGCCCGGTCGCGAGGCGTGGGTCGGCCGGCCCGGGGCGGGCCGGCCGTCGGCTAGGATGGGCGGCACCGCATAGGAACTTCCCGTGGCTGCCCGTCTATCCGCCTGGCTCGAGCGCTGGGGCCCCGTGCTCCCGCTGCTGCTGGCCGAGGCGGTCGTCGCACTGGGGTTCGGCGCCATCCTGCCGATCCTGCCGCTGTACTACACGGAGCACGGCGTGGACCTCCCCACGCTGGGGGTCGTGGTGGCGGCGTGGCCGGCCGCCCGCCTGGTGGGCGAGCCGTTGCTGGGGCGGGTCGCGGACCGTGCCTCCCGCAAGCCGATGATGGTCGCGGCGCTGGTCGTGTCGGGCGTGGCGGTCGTCCTGCCGCTCGCGCTGGTCGGCCCGGTCGCGTTCGTCGCGCTCCGCGCGCTGGCCGGCCTCGCGGGCGCCGCCTACGACCCGGCAGCCCGGGGGTACCTGATGGACGCCAACCCGCCCGAGCGCCACGGCGAGACGTTCGGGCTGTACAGCGCCGCCCAGATGGGCGGGTTCATGCTCGGGCCCGCGGTCGGCGGCCTCGCGGCGACGATCACCGGCGAGGCAACCGTCGTCTTCTGGGTGTGCGGCGCGGCGTACGCCGTGTCGGCGGTGCTGGTGGCCCTGCGCGTCGCCGGCCGGCCGCGACTCGCCGCCGGCGGCCAAGCCGAAGCGGTGCTCGAGCCGGACGCCGAGGCCGCCCGCGATGCGGCCGGGCTCACGGGCCCCGACGGCCTGGCGGCGGCCGGCAGCGCGATGCCGACCCAGCCGCCTCGCGTGCTGAACCGCCTGCTGATCGTGGCCCTCGTGCTCAACGCCGGAGCCTTCCTCGCCAGCGGCACCTACGAGGTCATCTGGAGCGTCTACATGACCAGCCTCGGCGCCAGCATCGGGCTCATCGGCGTGTCGTTCGTCACGTTCTCGCTGCCGGTGCTCGTCCTGTCGCCCCTCACCGGCCGCTTCGTGGACCGCGAGGGCGGCTATCTGGCGATGGTCGTCGGCGGCGCCGGCGTGGCCGCCTGCGGCCTGCTCTACCCGCTGGTCCCGAGCCCCTGGTGGATGGTCGCGCTCGGCCTCGTGGAGGGCACCGCCGCGGCCATGTCGTGGCCGTCGCTGTACATGCTCGTGGCACGCGCCGCGCCGGCGGGCCGGAGCTCCACGGCCCAGGGCCTGTTCGGGGCCGCGGGGACCACCGGGACCATTGCCGCTTCGGTGGTCGCGGGCTGGCTGGCGGCCATGGACCTCCGGCTGCCGTTCATCGGCATGGGTCTCGCGACGCTCCTGCTGCTCGCGGTCGGGGCGGCCATCGGCGGGGGACGCCTGTGGGACGCCCTCCAGCCGCACGCAGGCGTCGGGGCCCGGGCCGCGGGACAGCCGACATGAGCGGTCCCCGCTGGCACGACGCCACGGCCGCGGGCGCGCCGCCAGCGCCGGTGGTGCTGGTGCTCGGCGGGTTCATCACCTCGCCGCCGATGTACCGCGGCCTCGCGCGCGAGCTCTGCGGACGGGGCGCTGCCGACGTGGTGGTTGCGCCCGTGTGGACGATGGACTGGCTGCTGGCGGCCCGTCGCGGGCTGGGTCCCATCCTCATGCGCTCGGGCCGGGCCCTGCTCGAGGCGTCGCGGCGGTCGGAGGCGGTGGCCATGGGCGCGCCGGTCCTGGTGGTCGGCCACTCCGCCGGCGGCGTGTCGGCGCGCCTGCTCACCTCGCCGGTGCCGTTCGCGGGTCGGCGTCTCAACGCCGCGGCCCGGATCGGTGCCATCGCGACGCTCGGCACCCCGCACCTGGTGGCAGCGCCCGCGCCCGGACGGCCCGGGATAGGCGCCGAGAACGCGCAGTTCGCCAACGCGCACGTGCCCGGGCCGTGGTTCGCGCCCACCACCGGCTATCTCGCGGTGGGATCGCGTCGCCGGGTGGGTCGCCGCGACGGGACGCCGGCAGAGCGCCGGATCTGGCGCGCCTACCGCACGCTGTCGGGATCGGAGGCGGACGTGCTCGAGGGTGACGGGCTGATCCCGCTCGTGTCGGCGCTGCTGCCCGGCGCGGAGACCATGGTGTTCGACGACGCCGCCCACGGGCAGGGCCCGGGTCGCGACTGGTACGGCTCGGCCCGATTCGTGGACGAGTGGTGGCCGCGCGCAATGGAGGCGTGGCGGGCGGCGTTGCGGGCGCGGGTGGAGCGGGGCTGACGCCGAGCCTGGGGCCAGGGGCCGGGCATCGCCGCCGGGCCCGATCACCGGCCCCGTTCGCCGGCGATGCCGCCGGCCTGCCTTTTGACGGGTGCCGCGATCGCGGGTAGGATAGCCGTCCCATCGCGGGGTGGAGCAGCGGCAGCTCGTCGGGCTCATAACCCGAAGGTCAGGGGTTCGAATCCCCTCCCCGCAACCAGCGATTTCTCCTGAAACCCCGGGACCCGACCACCCCGGGGTTTCGCTTTGTCCGGCGCCGGGCGAACC
>JAKAMV010000161.1 GCA_021812735.1 Chloroflexota bacterium
CGGCCAGCGGCGCCAGCACGGACGTGGCCGCGCCGCCGACACCGAACTCGAGACCGCCGCCCAGCAGCAGGCCGGCCATACCGAGCGCGGCCAGCGACGCGGCGAGGGGGCCCGCGACGGACCGTCGGCCCGCCAGCGGGGCGAGGAGGCGACGCCAGACCGTCGGGCGGCGCAGTGACGCGGCCTGCCGCTCGTCCAGGCGGAAGTCCCTCGGTCGGGCGGGGGCCGGCGTCGCCGCCAGGGCGGCCGAGACGGAGCGCAGGTCGCGGTGGAGGCTGGCGCATGCCGGGCAGGACGCGACCAGCGCGACGGCGCGCTCAAGGTCGTCGCCGGTCAGGTCGCCCGCTTCGTAGGCCGCGATCAGCAGCCGATCGTGCGAGGCATGGGGATCGCCCGTGCCGGGGTCGGCAGCGCCGGGCAGCCGGGTCATGCCTCGTCTCCCCGGAACAGGTGCAGCGACGTCTCAAGGCGGTCCCGCAGCGCGAGCCGACCGCGGTGGATCCGCGACTTCACCGTCCCCAGCGACACGCCCGTCAGGGTCGCGATCTCCTGATAGTCGAACCCCTCCACGTCGAACAGGACGATCGCGTGCCGCTGGTCCGACGTGATCTGGGCGAGCGCCGCCTGAAGCGCCCGTCCCCGCTCGAGGTCCAGAGCCGTTCGCTCGGGGTCCGCCTCCGGTCCGGCAGGCGGCTGCCAGGAGTCGTCCTCGAACGCCGGGTACGGCTGGGCCGGGCGACGCTTGCGCAGCCGCTGCTGGTCCATCGCGGCGTTGACCGCGATCCGGCTGAGCCACGAGCGGACGCTGCCCCCGCGGAACGACCCCAGGTTCCGGTAGGCGGCGAAGAAGGCCTCCTGCACGGCGTCGGCCGCCTGGTCGCGGTCGGGCACCATGCGAACGACGAGGGTGTACAAGTGGTCCTGGTACAGCTCCACGAGCCCGTTGAACGCGTCGAGCGATCCGTCGCGTGCCTGCTCCAGCAGGACCAGGTCGCGATGGCGGGTCAGCTCGTCGGCGGCACCAGCCGGCCGGACGTCCTCCACGACGGGTTCGACCCCCCTGACGGCGATGGCGAGGCGCGGCGAGTCTAGCATCGGGCGGATGCGCCCCCCAAGGTGCCGGGCGGACGGGTTGGCGAGCATCGCCGCCCAGACGCCCCGCCCGCCCGGGCGGTTCCCGACCCGGTAGGATGGCGCGGGGCGAAGTGGCGGAACGGCAGACGCGGCGGTCTCAAACACCGCTGGGGGCAACCTCGTGTGGGTTCGAATCCCACCTTCGCTACCAGCGCGAACCGTCGCTCGGCGCGCCCGGCGGTGCCCACCTCCCGGTGCAACTGACGTGCAGACGGGATTAAGTCTCGGCAACCCACGGCGTCAGCGTGGCACGGCGGCGGCATCATGCCGCAGGCGCCCAAGCCGAATTGGCCGGGCGACGCCCAACCCACCACGTCACCACCGGAGCGATCATGACCCCCCTCTACCTCGTCACCCTCGCCGGCATCCACTTCTCCGGGAAACTGGCTGCCGTCGCCGTCGTGGCGGTCGTGGTGGTGATCGTGCTCGTCTGGCTGTTCCTGGCACGGGCGCGCGCGGCTCGTTGACGGGCCGCGGCCGGATCACGCCGCCGCCATCCGGGGCCCCGGCCGCCTCAGGTCCTCTCAGGAGCCCCGCATCCCGGGGCGCTAGACTCGGCCGACACCACGTCTCGCAGCGTTCCCAGGGGACCATGAGCCTGTTCCAGTCCATGTTCGGCATCGGCAGCCTCGCGGCGCAGGACGCGCCCGGCGCGTCGGCGCCCGTCGGCGAGACCGAGAGCGTCCGCCGCATCGCCGCCCGCCTCGGGGCACTGCCGCCCGAGCGGGCGCGCTTCGTCGCCGCGTTCGCCTACCTGCTGGCCCGCGCCGCCCGGGCGGATCTGGTCATCTCGGACCTCGAGGCCGCGGAGATGGCCCGCCTGATCAGCGAGACGGGCGACATCGACCCCGAGACGGGCGCCCTGGTGGTGAGCCTCGCGGCGTCGCGCGTGGAGGGCTACGGCGCCACCGACGACTACCTCGTGACCCGCGAGTTCAAGGCGATCTCGACGCCCGAGCAGCGGAGCCACCTGATCCGCTGCTGCCTGCTGGTGGCGGCCGCCGACGCTGACATCGACGCGCAGGAGTCGTGGCTGGTCAACAGGATCGCCGAGGAGCTCGATGTTCCCCGGGCCGACCTCAACCGGATCCGGGACGAGTTCACGGACCGCATCGCGGGCCTCGCGGAGGTGCGCCGCCTGCGGGCCGAGGCCGGGTCCCCCGTCGCGCCCGCCGCGGCGCCGACCACGGCCGCACCCGAAGCGGCGGCCGTGCCGAAGCCCGCGCCAGAGCTCCCCGAGGGCGTGCGCATCGAGCAGGTCTTCCTGGCGGAGGTGCCCTACACGCCAGAGGCGCCCCGGCTCCGGCCCGCGCTCCGCCCCCAGCACCTGGCACGGCTCCTGCGGCTGCGTCTCCAGGGCCGGATCATCGAGGCCGGCGGCACGGCGGACTTCGAGAAGGCGGTGCTCCTGGTTCGAGCCGCCAGCGAGGCCGAGGTGCTCGAGATGATCGCGGACGACGTCTACACCTCCGGCGGCGTGTGGCACTCGCCCAGGGTCGTGGGCTACGGGCGGGTGGTCCCCGCCGACTGACCCGGCGGCCTCGCCGGTCCCGGTCAGCCGAGCGACAGGTCGATCACGCCGTCGCCGACGCGCCGCCGCACCTCCGCCTCGAGCTCGGCGTCGTAGGCCACGCCACGGAGCTCCATGGGCAGGGCCGTGCCGCCGGGCGCCGGCACGTGGACCACCACGCGGGTGGCGCCCGGGCGCTCGCGAAGGACGGCCCGGAACGCCTGCATGGCCGACAGCACGCGCTCGGTGCCGGCCTCGCGCGCGAAGCGCACGTTGAGGACCGTGCCGGGCGCTGCGTCGATCGGCTGCGACGGCGCCTGGGCCGCTGCCACGGCCCGCGCCCGGAGCTCGTCGGGGAGCGCCGGCTCGTCCTGCTCGGCGTCATCCGCGGCGCCGGCCAGGTCTGACGGCTCCCGGTAGGTCGGCACCGGCTCGGCGGGCGCCACCCTCGGCAGGGCCGGCGGCACGGGCGACGCGACGGGCGGGCGCGGCGCCGGCGACACGACCGCCGTGACTGCCGCCGGGGATCCCGTCGTCGGGCGCAAGGCGGGCGATGGCGACCCGGACCGGCCCGCGGGCGACGGCGCCGGGCGTCCCGAGCCGCCCTGACCCTGCGAGCGCGGTGGCGAGGCGCTGCCCGCGCCATCGGTGGCGTCGCGCCGCGCGTTGTTGCCGCCGCCGGCCGGCCCGCGGCGCGTGCGTCTGTCGAGCGCGCCAACCTCCCTGGCGAACGCGTCGGGCCCGGCGTCGGCCACCTGGTCCCAGTCCCACACGGAATCCGCGAGCAGCGACGCCTCGTCGCCACGGTGGTCCACGCGCCCCGCCACGAGCAGGATCGCCCCGTCGCGCCACACGCCCGCCGTCTGCTCGAACGTCTTGGGGAACACCACCACCTCGATGGTCCCCTGCAGGTCCTCGACCGTGACCACGGCCATGGTGGACTTGCTCTTGGTGATCACCGACCGCATGGCGGTCACGATGCCGCCCAGGACCACGCGCTGCCCGTCGAGGGACTCGTCCTTGAGGTCGCCGCTGTAGGCCGTGACGAACTGGCCCACGCGGTCGGCCACCTCGCCCATCGGGTGGTCCGAGAGATAGAGCCCCATGAGCTCCTTCTCCCAGCGCAGCCGCTCGCGGACGGGCGCCTCGGGGACGTCGGGGAGCGGCTTCTCGAGGACCGCGCCGTCGTCGCCGCCCATGTCGAACAGGCTGGTCTGGCCGGACACGCGGTCGCGCTGGGCTGCCTGCCCGGTGGCCAGGGCGTCGTCGAGCCCCGCCAGCAGCTGCGCCGGGTGGCCGAACGCGTTCAGCGCCCCGACGCGGATGAGCGACTCGAGGACCTTGCGGTTGGCGAGGCGCACGTCCACGCGCGAGCACAGGTCGGTCAGGCTGCGGAACTCGCCGCCGGTCTGCCGCGAGTCGATGATCGACTGGATGGCGCTCTCGCCGACGTTCTTCACCGCGAGCAGGCCGAACCGGATGGCGTCGCCCTCCACCGTGAACCCGAGGTGGCTGCGGTGGACGTCCGGCGTGCGCACGTCGATGCCCAGCCGGCGGCACTCGGCGATGGCTGCGGCCACCTTGTCCGCGTTGTCGCGGAACGTGGACAGCACCGAGGTCATGTACTCGACGGTGTAGTTCGCCTTGAGGTAGGCGGTCTGGTAGGCCACGAGGCCGTACGTGGTGGCGTGCGCCTTGTTGAACCCGTACCGCTCGAAGGGCTCGAACGCCTTGAACACGGCGTCGATCGTGGCGGCGGACACGCCGCGCTGGGCGGCCCGCTCCACGAACGTCTCCTTCATCGACCGGAGCACGCTCGACTTCTTCTTGCGGATGGCGTAGCCGAGCGTGTCCGCCTCGGGGCCCGAGAAGCCGCCGAGCGCCACGGCGGCGGCCATGATGTCCTCCTGGTAGACGAACACCCCGTACGTCCGGTTGAGGAACGGCTCGAGCAGCGGGTGCAGGTACTCGACCGGCTCCTGGCCGTGCTTGCGGCGGATGTAGGTGGGGATGTTGTCCATTGGCCCCGGCCGGTAGAGCGCCACCATGGCCGCGAGGTCGTAGACGGTGGTGGGCTGGAGCTCGCGGATGTAGCGGCGCATGCCCGCCGACTCGAGCTGGAACACGCCGGTGGTCTCGCCCGAGGCGAGCAGGCTGAACGTCTTGGGGTCGTCGAGCGGGATGGACTCGAGGTCCACCTCGATGCCCCGGTGATCGCGGATGAGCTCCACCGCGCGGCGCAGGATGGTGAGGTTGGACAGGCCCAGGAAGTCGAACTTGAGCAGGCCCAGCGCCTCGATGCCGTGCATCTCGTACTGGGTCATCAGGGCGTCCGAGTTGGTCGCCTTCTGGAGCGGCATCAGCTCCGTCAGCGGCTCGCGCGAGATGACCACGCCCGCGGCGTGGGTGGAGGCGTTGCGGGCGACGCCCTCGAGCTGCTGCGCGAACCCGATCAGCTTGCCGATCTGCGGGTCGCCGTCCACCATCTCCTTGAGCGGCGGGCTCATCTCGAGGGCGTCCGCGAGCTTGATTCCCAGCTGGTTGGGCACCGCCTTGGCGATCTTGTCCACGTCGCCGTAGCCCATGCCCATCACCCGGCCGACGTCCCGGATGGCCGCCCGGGCGAGCATCGTGCCGAAGGTGATGATCTGGGCGACGTGGTCCTGGCCGTACTTGCGGCTGACGTAGTTGATGACCTCGCCGCGGCGCTCGTCCTCGAAGTCGATGTCGATGTCGGGCATCGTCACGCGGTCCGGGTTGAGGAACCGCTCGAACGGCAGCCCGTAGTGGATCGGGTCCACCGGCGTGATGCCCAGGGTGTAGGTCACGATCGAGCCGGGCGCCGAGCCTCGGCACGAGGTGGCAATGCCCTCGCTCCGGGCGTAGTTCACGAAGTCGGCCACGATGAGGAAGTAGCCGGCGTACCCCATCTGGTTGATGACGCCCAGCTCGTAGTCC
Source organism: Chloroflexota bacterium (assembly GCA_021812735.1). The sequence goes on from JAKAMV010000161.1 coordinate 5,603, forward strand.
AGCCGTTCCTGGATCTCGGACGTCACGGTCCCGTAGCGGCGCTCGAGGCCGCGCTGGCACTCCCTGCGCAGCCACGACTCGATGGTCTCGCCCTCGGGCACGGGGAAGTGCGGGATGCGCAGCTCGCCCAGGGGGAGCTTGAGGTCCACCATCTCGGCGACCTTGCGGGTGTTGAGGTACGCCTGCCGCTGGTCCGGGAACAGGGCGAACATCTCGGCCGCGGTCTTGAGGTAGAAGTTGTCCGATTCGAACCGCATCCGGTTGGGCGTGTCCAGGTTGGCGCCCGTGCCCACGCACAGCAGGACGTCGTGGGCCTCGGCCTGCTCGCGGTGGACGTAGTGCAGGTCGTTGGTGACCACCAGCGGCAGGCCCATCTCGGGCGCGAACCGGAGCAGCCGCTTGTTGAGCTCGATCTGCTCGGGGATGCCGTGGTCCTGAAGCTCCAGGTAGAAGCGGTCCGGGCCCAGGATGTCCGCGTACGTGCCGGCCACGCTCCGGGCGAGGTCCCAGTCGTCGGCGAGCAGGGCGCGGTTCACCTCGCCGCTCAGGCAGGCGGACATCCCGATCAGGCCCTTGCTGTACCGGGCCAAGTGCTCGTGGTCGATGCGCGGCTTGTAGTAGTAGCCGTCCACGTGGGCGTCGGTGATCAGCCGGCTGAGGTTCTGGTAGCCCTCGAGGTCCGAGGCCAGCAGGACCAGGTGGAACGGGTCCCGGTCCGCCTTGGCGTCCTTGTCCAGCATGCCGCGGCGGGCGACGTAGGTCTCCACGCCGATGATCGGCTTGATGCCGGCCTTGGTGGCCGCCTGGTAGAAGGCGACGCTGCCGTAGAGCGCCCCGTGGTCCGTCACGGCCAGCGCGTCGAAGCCGTGCTTGACGCTCGTCTCGACCAGGTCCGTGATCCGGCCGAGCCCGTCGAGCAGGCTGAACTCGCTGTGCGTGTGGAGGTGGACGAAGTCGTTCGGGGCGATGCTCACGGGGCTCCCAGTCTACCCGCCGGCCGGGTTCGTCGGGTCACCCCGGGCGGGTCGGCGCCGCGACCCCCGGCCCGGCGCACGGGTCGGCCGCGCGACCGCCGTCAGGCAACCGCCCCGCGACCCCGCTGGGACCGTTGCTACCATCGCCCGATGCGCTACCTCGACACGCGCGGGCTGGCCGACCGGCCCCGGACCTTCAGCGAGGCGGTCCTCGAGGGGATCGCCCCGGGGGGCGGTCTGTTCGTGCCGGAGCGCCTGCCCCGCTTCTCCGGCGCGGAGCTCGACGGGCTCGCCACGCTCCCCTACGCCGCCCGCGCCGAGCGCGTCCTCGCGTCCTTCGAGCCCGACCTCGCCCCCGACGTGCTCCACGCCGCCACGGCCGGCGCGTACGGCTCCCAGTTCGACACCCCGGAGGTCGCCCCCGTCCGCGACCTCGGCGGCGGTCGCTTCGTGCTCGAGCTGTGGCACGGTCCGACGCTCGCGTTCAAGGACATGGCGCTCCAGCTCATGCCACGGCTGTTCAGCGCGTCCATCGAGCGGGCCGCGGTCGGAGGCGCGGGCGGGCGCGAGTACCTGATCCTCGTGGCCACCAGCGGGGACACGGGGGCGGCCGCCCTCGAGGGCTTCGCCGATCGTGAGCACACGCGGATCGCGGTGCTGTTCCCGGACGCCGGCGTGTCCACCGTGCAGGAGCGCCAGATGACGACGCGCCCGGGCGCGAACGTCGCCGTGTTCCGGGTTGCCGGCGACTTCGACGCCTGCCAGACGACGGTCAAGCAGGTGTTCGACGACCCGGCGCTGGCGGCCGAGCTGGACGCGGGCCACCGGCTGTCGCTCTCGTCGGCCAACTCCATCAACTGGGGGCGGCTGCTGCCGCAGGTGGCGTACTACCTGTCGGCCTGCGCGGACCTCCGGGCGCGCGGCGCGCTGCGCGACGGGCAGCTCGTGGACGTGTGCGTCCCGACCGGCAACTTCGGCAACGTCCTGGCGGCCTGGTACGCGCGCCGGATGGGCGCCCCGATCGGCCGGCTCATCAGCGCCAGCAACGCCAACAACGTCCTGGCGGACTTCATCGCGACCGGCGTGTACGACATCGGCGGCCGGTCGCTCGTCAAGACGCCGTCGCCCTCGATGGACATCCTGGTCTCGAGCAACCTCGAGCGGCTGCTCGCGGACCTCGTGGGCGACCCCGAGCGCGTCCGCGGCTGGATGGCGGACCTCCGGTCGCGCTCCAGGTTCGAGGTGGACCCGACCACGCTCGCCCGCCTGCGCGATGTCTTCGCCGGCGGCTGGGTGGGCAACGCCGCCTCGCTGGCGACCATCGCGAAGGTCCAGCGGGAGCGCGGCTACCTGCTCGACCCGCACACGGCCGTCGCGTGGGCGGTGGCCGACGAGGTGGCCCGGGACCGGCCGGTCCTGATCGTGGCGACCGCGCACTGGGCGAAATTCGCCGCCGACGTGACGCGCGCCCTGAGAGACCTGCCGCCAGACGCGCCGATGCCGACCGGCGACGCCGAGTTGGCGCTGCTCGGGCAGGTGCCCGAGCTCGCCCCGGGCGCGTCGGTCCCGGCCCAGCTCGCGGCGGTCCTCGCGCGCCCGGTCCGCTTCCGCCAGCGGATCGACAGCACGCGGGACGCGCTGGAGCACGCCCTGCGAGGCTGGCTCGCCGCCCGCTGAGCCGCCGCCCCGGCACGTGGGCCGGTATCCTCCTGCCACCACCGTCCACCGGACACCGCCTGGCCGTCGGGCCGCCCCGATCGGCGCCGGGCCAGCCTGAGGTCAGCACCGTGACGCCCACCCCCGAGCCCCGTCGAGCCCCCACGATCGTCTTCGGGACCGACGGCTGGCGCGCCCGGACGGCCGAGGACTACACCTTCGAATCCGTCCGCCGTTGCGCCGACGGCGTCGCCGAGCACGTCGAGGGTCGGGGCGAGGCCGCCAAGGGCGTCGTGATCGCCTTCGACCGGCGCTTCGCGTCCGAGCACTTCGCGGCTGCGGCCGCCGAGGTCCTGACGGCCCGCGGCATCCCGGTCGCGCTCGCCACCCAGGCCGTGCCCACCCAGATGTCCTCGCTCGAGGTCGTCCTGCGCGGCGCGGCGGCCGGCATCGTCATCACGGCCAGCCACAACCCCTGGACCGACAACGGGTTCAAGGTGAAGGCCCCCACCGGGGCCGCGGCGGGCGGGGAGATCCTCAAGCCCATCGAGGCGCGGATCGCCCAGACGGCCGGGATCGAGATCGAGCGGCGTCCCCTGGCCGACGCCGAGGCGGCCGGTCTCGTCACCCGCTTCGACCCGTTCGACGCCTACGAGGCCCACGTCCGCAAGACGCTCGATCTCGACGCGCTCCGGGCGGCGGACGTCAGCGTGCTGGTGGAGCCGCTCTGGGGCGCGGGCGCGGGATGGATCAGCCGACTGCTCGGGGGCGGCAGGATCCGCGTGACCGAGCTCCACCAGGAGCGCAACCCGTACTTCGGCGGCGTCAACCCCGAGCCCATCCGACCCAACGTGAACGAGGCGCTGGCCAGGCTGGCCGCGGGCGGCTTCGACCTGGGCCTCATGCTCGACGGGGACGCGGACCGGGCCGGCGCGGCCGACGAGCGCGGCGTCTTCATCCACCAGCTCCAGGTGACAGGCCTGCTCGCCTACTACCTCGCCGAGCACCGCGGCTGGCGCGACCCCGTGGTCTACAGCGTCAACAACACGTCCATGGTCCCGAGACTGGGCGAGCTCTACGGCTTCCCCGTGCACGAGACGCCGGTGGGCTTCAAGTTCATCGGGCCCAAGATGATCGAGACCGGCGCCATGCTCGGCGCCGAGGAGTCGGGCGGCTTCGGGCTGGGCATGCACCTGCCCGAGCGCGACGGCATCTACGCGGACCTGCTGCTGCTTGACCTGTTCCTGCGCGAGCGCGCCCGCGGCATGTGGCCGGTTTCGAAGGCGCTCGAGCACTTCCACCAGATCGCCGGGCCGTCGTTCTACCTGCGCACGGACCTCCACTTCGAGCGGGCGGGCTATGACGCCGTCAAGGAGCGCATCGTGGAGGGGCTGCGCGTCGCGACTCCCGCCGAGCTCGCTGGCCAGGCCGTGGTCCGCACGCAGGCGCTGTCCACCAACGACGGCTACAAGTTCTTCGTCGAGGACGGGTCGTGGGTCATGATCCGCACCTCCGGGACCGAGCCGCTGTGCCGCGTGTACGCCGAGGCCACGTCGGAGTCCACCCGGGACTGGCTCCTCGCCGACGGCGAGCGCCTCGCCCGCGGCTGACCCGGCCGGCCCGCGTTCGAGGGGGCGACGTCAGGACCGCGCGTCGAGCAGACCCCGGATGGTCACCAGCAGCTGCTCGGCGGTGAACGGCTTGGCGATGAAGTCGGTCACGGCCGCGCCCAGCCCCTGGTAGGCGGCCGACTGCTCGGCGTAGCCCGACATGCACAGGACGCGCAGGCCGCGGACGCGGTCAAGCAGGATCGCCGCCAGCTCGGGGCCGGACAGGTCGGGCATCACCATGTCCGTGAGGAGCAGCGCCACGCCGTCCAGAACCCCGGGCGGCGTCGCGAGCGCCGCATGGGGATGGGGCGCCACGAGGACGCGATACCCGGCCCGCTCCAGGACCCTCGCCATGAGGCTGCGGAGCGCCGGCTCGTCCTCCACGAGCATGATCGTCTCGGTGCCGCCCACCGGCTGGACCGAGACGCCTGCCGCGGGCGACGCCACCGACCTGTCCACCCGGGGCAGGTACACCTTGAAGCTGGTGCCGAGACCGAGCTCGCTGTACGCCCACACGTGGCCGCCCGCCTGCGACACGATGCCGTGGACCGTGGCCAGGCCGAGCCCCGTGCCGTGCTCAGGCCCCTTGGTGGTGAAGAACGGGTGGAACATCTGGGCGAGCGTGCCGGCGTCCATCCCGATCCCCGTGTCGCTCACGGCCAGGAGGACGTAGCGGCCGGGGTTGACGCCGGCGTGCTGGCTCGCGTAGACCTCGTCGAGCGTCACGTTGGTCGTCTCGATGGTCAGGCGGCCGCCGCCCGGCATGGCGTCGCGGGCGTTGCCGGCCAGGTTCACCAGCACCTGCTCCAGCTGGCCTGCGTCGGCGAGCACGTGCCCGAGGCCGCCGGCGAGGTTCGTCTGCAGGTGGACCTGCTCGCCCAGGAGGCGACGCAGCATGGGCGCCACCTCGTTCACGACGTTGTTGAGGTCCACCACCTCGGGCCGCGTGATCTGCCTGCGGCTGAACGCGACGAGCTGGCGGACCAGGGTGGCGCCACGATCCGCGGCGGCCACGATCTCCTCGACATCGCGCGCCGCGGTGTCGTCGCCGGCGATCGCGTCGCGCAGCATCCCCGCGTAGCCGAGGATCGCGGCCAGCAGGTTGTTGAAGTCGTGGGCGATCCCGGCCGAGAACTGGCCGAGCGCCTCGAGCCGCTGGATGCGGGCGACCTGCGCCTCGAGCGCCCGCTCGCGCGTGCGGTCGCGGGCCACCGCCACCATGCCCGACAGGCCGCCATCGGCGTCGAGGGTCGGCGTCACGGCCCACTCCGCCTCGAACGTCCGGCCGTCCGCGGTCCACGCCGGGTGCGAGCCCGACCACGCCGAGCCCCGCTCGACGGCGGCCGGCAGGGTGCCGCTCGCCGGCCCGCCGAACAGGACCGAGGGCGGGTTGCCGTACAGGCGCTCTCGCTCGAAGCCGCTCATGCGCAGCAGCGCGCCGTTCGCATAGCTGACCCGACGGTCCTGGTCGAGGACAAGGACGCCGTCGCTCGACTGCTCGATCGCGGCGAGGAGGCGGCCGTGCTCTGCCGGCACGGTGGGCGCAGCCGGCGCGGCCGACACCGGTGTCGGGCCGGACGCGCGCGGGCCGACGCCAGAGCCACGCGCATCGCCACCGTCCGGCGCGTGCCGGCGCCGCCCCTTCGCCCGTCGCATGTCGGTCGCCAACCTGCTGCTCCTCACGGCGCGTCGCTCCCGGCCCACCGGGCGCGGGCAAGCGGGCGCTCCCCCAGAATCGGGCTTCCCGTCGGCCGGCGGCAGACCCGGGTCGTGGGGATGGCAGGGTGGACCCCGACCCCGGTCCGGGGTGGCGGAGGCGCGACGACGGCTGGCCGGGCCCGTACGAGCGGGTCGGCGAGTCGGCACGTCCTGAGCGCTCGCCGCCGCGTCCCGGTACCCTGCGGGCGTGGACGACCCTCGCCAGATCGACGACGACACGTTCGAGGACTGGGTGTTCGACGCGCTCGACGAGCTCCCCGAGCGACTCCGGCTCGGCTTGGGCTCGCTCGCGGTCCTGATCGAGGACGAGGCGCCGGCCGAGCTCAAGGCCCACTACGGCGCCTACGACCTGTACGGCCACTTCCGAGGCTTCCATCTGGGCATGCTCGACGGCTCGGTCGCCGTGCGGCCGCCCTCGACGATCACGATCTACAAGGGTCCCTGCATCCGATCGGCGCCCGAGGTCGAGGGTGTCCGGGCGCGGGTCCGGTCCACCGTCCTCCACGAGGTCGGGCACCAGCTGGGCCTGGACGACGAGCGGATCCACAGGCTCCTGGGCGAGCCCGCACACGGGGGCCACTGAGATCGGCGGGCGCCCGGACGCGGCCTCGGCGGCAGGCGTCCCCCGGGATCCAGGCCGGGCGCGCCCGCGCCGCTGGCCTCGTCGCGCTCGGCTGCCGGGCGGCCTCCGCCTGCGGCTGGCCCTGCTGCTGGCGGCGCTCGCGGCGGCAACGACGGCTGGCGTCGGGGTCGGGGCCTATGCGACCGCCGACGCCTCCCTGCGCGACGCGATGGTCGCCGAGGCCCAGCGCCAGGCGACGTTCAACCTGACGGTGCTGCTGCCGGCCGTCGTCCCGGCGCCCGCCACCGCCGCCGCGTTCGCCGCGAGCGGCCTGCCCGCCGCGTTCCAGATCCGCGGCGACGCGATCACGATCGCCGACTACGGCAACGGCGACGTCTTCGCGTCCGACCCGGCGCTGGCCGACGCCGTGCCGGAGATCGACCCGCAGCTCCGGGCGACCGTCGCGGGAGGCGGCCTCGGGTACGCCTGGCAGGATCTCCGTGGCAGGAGCGTGCTGATCGTCGGCGGGCGGCAGCTCGGGCCGCCGGACCTCTACTTCCTGTACGACGCGACGCCCGTGGACCGGGCGCTGGACCGGATCCGCCTGGCCATCCTGGCGGGCGTGGCCGTCGCCGTCCTGCTCGCCCTGCTCGCCGCGCACGTCGTGGCGAGGGGTTTCCTGCGGCCCGTTGGCGGCGTGGCCGATGCGGCCCGGCGCCTCGCGGACGGCGACCTCTCAGCGCGGGCGCCCGTCCGGGGCGGAGGCGAGCTGGCCGACCTGGCCCGGGCGTTCAACCGCGCGGCAGACGCCCTGCAGGCGGCGGCGCCGAGCCTCGAGCGGGAAGCCCGCCGCGGCCCGCTCTCGTCCCCCGGAGCGGTGGGCGGGCTGCCGGGCGGCGGTCACGGCCCTGTCCCCGCCGGCCTGACCGACACGCTGGCCGAGCCGCCGGCCGTGGAGGCGGTGGACCTCGGCCGGCTGCTGGAGGCCTCGGTCGCGGCGCGCCTGCCCGGAGCGGTCGTGGCCCTCCCGCCGCAGCCCGTCGTGGCGGTGGCGGACGCGCGCCGCCTCGGGCGGATCGTGGACCGTCTCGTCGACAGCGTCGCGCGGCGCTCTCCGGACGCCATGGCCGAGCTGTCGGTCGTGGCCGTGCGCGACGGGGCGGTGGTGACGGTCGCCGACCGCGGACCGGCGGTGCCGCATGATGCCCTGGCTCGCCTGTTCGAGCGTCGCGCCGAGGGGAATCCGCCTCGGTCCGGCGCCTCGGCCGACGACGACCTGGCCGGCGCCGCCGCAGACGCCGCGACGATCGGCGCCTCGCTCCGGGTCCGCGCCCGGCCGGGCGGAGGGCTCATCCTCGCGCTGGCCGTGCCGCGCGCAGCCGTGACCGGTTCGTTACCTCTGGGGGATGCGGCCAACGCGCCGGCAGAGGACGCTGGGGCCCATCGGAACCCCTAGCGAGGTCACGGCCATGCGCGCCGCCGCCGGCCTTCCCTCCGCACTCCTCGTGGCCCTGTCGGTCGTCGGGCTGGTGGCCGGCTGCGCCCCGGCGACCCAGCCGACGGCCACGACGGCCGCGACGTCCCCGGCCGCGGGCGCGTCTGTCGTGCCCTCATCGGGCGGGACGGCGTCCGGCGCGCCCAGCGCGTCCGTTCCCTCCGGCGCGCCAAGCGCGTCCACCACACCCGGCGCGCCCGCGACGCCGAG
>JAKAMV010000162.1 GCA_021812735.1 Chloroflexota bacterium
GCCGCTCCCGCCTGCCCCGCGAGGCCCGACGCCGGCGCGCCATGAGGATCGCCGTCACCGGGGCGGGCGGGCGCCTGGGCAGCGCGCTGGTGACCGCGCTGATGCGCGAGCCGCCCCTGGCCCGCGCGGTGTCGGTCGAGGGCTGGTCGCGCCCGAACCTCGACCTGGACCGCCCCGACACCCTGGCCCGCCTGGTGCGCGACCGGCACCCCGACCTCGTGCTGCACGCGGCGGCCTGGACCGACGTGGACGGCTGCGCGCGCGACCCGGCGCTGGCGCTGCGCCGCAACGGCGAGGCGACCGCCGTCCTCGCCCAGGCCTGCCGCGAGGCCGGCGCCGACCTCCTGTACGTCTCCACCAACGAGGTCTTCGACGGCCGGCGGACCGATCGGCGGCCCTACGCGGAGGACGACCCGGTGGCCCCGGCGAACCCCTACGGCCGGAGCAAGCTGGCGGGCGAGGAGGCGGTGCTCGCCGGGGACGCGCAGTCGGCCGGTGCGCGAGCCCTGGCTGGCCCACCCCCGGCGGACGGCGATCGGGCGGAGGGCGCCGGCGAGCACGGGCAGGCGGCCGGCCCAGGACAGGCAGCGGTATGTCTGCAGCCCGAAGCGGTTCCGCCGGCGGCGGCGCGACCTGCACCCCGTGCCTGGGTGGTGCGCACCGCCTGGCTCTACGGCCCGCCCGGTGCCGACTTCCCATCGAAGATCGTGGCGGCGGCCGTGCGGGCCATGGCCGACGGCGAGACCCTGCGCCTCGTCGCCGACGAGATCGGCTCACCGACGCGCGCCGCGGACCTGGCGTCGGCGATCGTGGCGCTCGTGCGCGCCCGGCCCGCGAGCGGCGTCTTCCACCTGGTGAACGCGGGGTTCGCGTCGCGGGCGGAGTGGGCGGAGATCGTGCTGCGCGACGCCGGGCTCCGCGTCCAGGTCCAGCGCGTGCCGGGCTCGACCTGGGCACGTGCCTCGACCCCGCCGGCGTGGGGCGTGCTCGCCACCGGCCGCGCCGCGATGCTCGGGATCTACCTGCGCGACTGGCGCTCGGCGCTGGCGGACGAACTGCCCCGGTACCGCATGCTCGCCGGCGAGCTACAGGCAGCGCGCGCGCCGAGATGACGGGGGCGGTCGGGATGATCGGTGCCGGCCCGTGGCACGAACGCCCGGCCCCGCGCGGAGCCGCACGCCCCGCAGACGCCGTCCGGAGCCGCGCACCGCGCAACCGCCAGTCCTCCAGAGCGACGTGCCGCGCAACACGCCGTGCCTCGGGAGTGCGCTGGTGCACCTGACTTCGCTAGTGCACACCACCCGGGCACAACCGCGTCGGCCGCGTGCCGCGCAGTCCCCGTGCCCGCCGACTTCGCTAGCGCACACGACCCGGGCAGTACGGCGGCCGTGGCTGCTCGACAGCCCCGATCTTCGCTATGGCACACCAGTCGGGCCGTACGCAGCCGGTCGGCTGTCGACCGCGACGAGCGACGGCGCACGGCTGCGATCTTCGTGTCGATCGTCCACTGGTGCCACGATTCGCGCATGCATGCGCGCCATCGACCGACCGCCGCGGCCCGAAGCGCCAGTGGCCTCGCGCGCAAGGCCTCGCTGGCGATCATTAGCGATGGAGTCGGCGCCGCCATCGGAGGGCGCGGCCCACGCGGGGGCAAGAGGAACGAGATGAGCAGGGAACGACAGGCGGCGACCGGCCCGCGCGGCGCACGCGGCCGAGGAGCGTCAGCCGGGCCGCAGGGTGAACGTGGCCAAACGGCGGAACGTGGCACGCCCGGCGGACGCCGTCGGCAGACTCGAGCGGGCGACCCGTCATCGAGCGCCGCGCTGGCACCGGGGCTCGTGCAACGCGGGCAGCTCGACGGGGTGGCCTGGGGCCGGCTCGTGGTCCATGCCGACGAGCGCGGCGGGTTCCGCGAGCTCTGGCGCGCGAGCTGGTCGGACGAGCGTTTCGTGCAGGTCAATCGCTCCACGAGCCAGGCGCGCGTGCTGCGCGGGCTCCACTACCACCGTCGCCAGCTCGACCGCTGGATCGTGACGTCCGGCCGGGCCTTCGTCGCCCTCGTGGACGTGCGCCCGCTGCTGGCCGAGTCGGCCGCACGCGAGCCGGGCACAGCCGCGCCGCTCGAGGGACAGGCGGGCGCCGGTGCGTCCTCCGCGCCCGCGGCCGGCACGCGACCCTCGACAGCACCGGCATCGTCGCTTGCCGCGCCGCGGATCGAGACCCGCGTGCTCGGGCCGGACGAGTGGGTGACCATCCCTGCGGGCGTGGCGCATGGCTTCTACGCGATCGAGGCGACTGACCTCCTTTACTTCGTGACCAACGAGTACGACGGCACCGACGAGCTCGGCTTCGCCTGGGACGACCCCGAGGTGAACGTCCCCTGGCCGGACCGCGATCCCATCCTCTCGCCACGGGATCGCTCGAACCCGACGCTGCGGGAGCTCGTGGCTTCGCTCCGCTGACCGGCCGAAGTCCCGTACATCGATGGCGAGCGGCACTGGCCAGCGCACCGCGGCCGGGCCATGCTGGAGGCGGTGCGAAGGAGGCAACGCCATGGACACCGGCCTCATGCTGCTGCTCAGCCTGATCCTCGCCGCCGCGCTGGTGCAGGCGTTCGTCATGATCCGGCGCGGCTGGCACGGCAGGTGACACGCCAACCGGCTGCGTCGGTGAGCCAAGCCGGTCGACGCAGGGGCGGATACCGCCAGGAGCGCCGCTGACGGGCCGCCCGCGGCCCAACACGTCGCGGGCTACTCGGCCGGATCGGCCCCCGGGTCGAGGGGGTGCGCCCCGGCGGCGGGTCGGTCGATCGGATCGGACTCTCGCGCACGACATGCAGCGCCCGGCCCGACGCGGCGGCGCGTCAGTCGACCGGATCGACCCCCTGCGCGGCTGCCTCGAGCGGGTCCTCCGGGCGGGGCACCCGAGCCGAGCGGGACGCCCGACCGCCCCCGGGGCCGACCGGGATCGCGCCGCGCGTCCCCAGCGCGTGCTCCTCGCGGTCGAGCCGCGCATCGAGGCGCGCGGTCGCCTGCTCCTCGGCGCGCATCCAGTCGAAGATGACGACGAGGGCGGCCACCAGGAACGCGGGTTCCTCCGCGCCCCACATGATCGCGCCCGCCAGCTGCTGGTCCGCCATGGTCGACATCCAGGGGAGATGCAGGCCGGCGTAGTAGGCGTAGAGCGGTACCTGGGCGTTCATGATCGCCACGCCCAGGAACGCTCCCTGCGCCATCTGGATCAGCAGGGCGGCCAGCCGCACCGGGTGCGAGACGCGCCAGGGGCTGGGATCGCGCCCGAGCATGGGCCACCAGAAGAGCAGCGCGGCGGTGAGGTAGGCCAGGTGCTCGAGGTTGTGCACCGTGTCGTTGGTCAGGGCCGGCTCGTAGATGAACGAGAAGTGCGTGCCCCAGAGGACGCCCGCGTACAGGATCGAGGCCACGATAGGGTGGCTGACCAGGCGCAGTGGGCGGCTGTGCAGGATCGGCAGGATCCACCCCGTGCGCGCGCGCGGTGACGCCACCCGCAGCAGCAGGGTGATCGGCGCGCCCATCACGAGCAGCGGCGCCGCGACGATCATGAGCAGAAAGTGCTGGAGCATGTGGTCGCTGAAGAGCACCGCCTCGTAGCGGTCTACCGGACCCTGCAGCGCGTACTCGATGACGGCCAGGCCGGCCAGGAACGCCAGGACCCGGGACCACGGCACCGGGTTGTCCGGATGCCGGCGCCACACCTGCCAGACGCCCCCGAGATACAGGGCGGCGGTGAGCAGGGCCGGCACCTGGATCGAGGCGTCGAACCCCCAGTCCACGATCGCGTCCAGCGGGGTCGGCGGCGTGGCCGGGATCTCGTCGGCGAGGACGTGGGCCGGCACCGCCAGCAGCGCCGTCCCCGCCAGCAGCGCGAGGGCACCCACGCGCAGCACCGGCCACAACCAGGGCCGGATGACACCGCGCGGGGAAACGGAGGGACGCATCGGCGGGCGGGATCGTAGCACCGACCGGCGACGGGGCCGGGTGCCCGGCGGGTTCCGCCGACAGCCCCACGTGCGCCAGCCCGCCGCGCGCCTCGCGGCCGGGGCCGGGAGGCGCCGGCGATGGTCCCGCGGCGCGCGCGTCGGACGGCACGGGACGGACAGCGCGCCTGCGGCTGCTCAGGCCCGCCTGCGGCCGCCCAGGGGTGATCGCATCAGGGGCGATCGCGCCCTCAGCGTGAGGCGGGGCGACGGATGCGAACCGCGCCCCGCCTCGAGTTCACCGTGGACCTGCCCGGCGCACCGGATGCGGGCTACAGCCCGAGGTACGTGATCGTGAAGCTGAGCGATCCCACGTTGTCGGGGTAGTAGGTGTCGTTGACGGCCAGCGTGAGGGTGCCGCTCGCCGAGACCGTGGCGGTGTACGCGTGGGCGGGGTTGAAGGCGCCCCAGTCGATGCAGGCGCCGTTGACGAACAGGCGGCCCCAGCAGGCGCCGAGCCCCGGCCAGCCCTCCTGGACCAGCGGCCACGGCTCGGTGGTCCCGTTGGCCCCGTTGTTGTACTGGGCGTCCACGAGTCCGAACGGCGTGTTCAGCCACTCCCCGCTGACCGCGATGCGGAACTGGCCGCTCAGGCCCGAGGGCAGCATGACCGTGGTGCCGCTCGGCGAGGCGGCGTCCACGGTGCCCGAGGCGACCATCGGGTCCACCAGGTAGACGCACACGTTGTAGGGGTTCGTCCCGATGAAGTACCCGGCGTTCGGGGTGCCCCCGATGCTCGCCTCGTAGTTCCTGAACGTGAACGGCGTGGCCACGAGCCCGGTCGCGTCACAGGTGGGGTTCGGGATCGGCGAGCCCGAGCCATCGGGGCCCGTGAGTGGCCGGAACTGCAGCCACACCGCGGCACTCGTCCAGGGGTTCTGCGAGCCGGTGCAGGTCCGGTTGGTCTCGTTGATGATCCCGCTGGCCGAGCGCACGAACGTGGCGGTGCAGTTGCCGCCATCGAACGACGCCGTGGCCGCGGGGGTGGCCGTGATCCCGGTCGCGGGTGCCGCCAGGGCCGGCGCGGTCACGGCCGCGGCCAGCATGCTCCCCAGGATCAGTGCTGCGATCCGTCGCATCGAGCGCCCCCCCTTGCCGACGCGGGCTGGCGTTGCGAACTACCGGCCGCCCGGCCGACAGCGCGGCCAGGATCAGTGGGTCATTCCACCCGCATCGGATCCATTTGCGACCGCCCGGCTTGCAGGAGGACCGAACCGCGCCCGCGAACGTTGCAGTTGCGTGGAAAGGCGACCCGCACCTGAGCCGACCGATGACCGCAGGGGCGGCGTGCGTGGTCCCGCCGCGGACGGCATCACCCGGACCATTAGGTACGCGCCTTGAACCGATCGTCCGGGGCATCCGCAAGTCCCGCTGTTAGGCGGCCCCGCGATCTTGGCGTTCGCTGACCCACACAGCGAGGATTGCGGATGTCGTCCACCACCGTCGCTTCGAGCCCGCCGCGTCGACGGCCGGCCAGGCCACGCCGGACCCAGGGTCAGAGCCTGACCGAGTTCGCGCTGCTGATCCCCCTGATGTTCCTGATCCTCCTCTTCGGGATCGACTTCGGTCGGGTCTTCCTCGGATGGGTGGAACTGAACAACGTTGTTCGCGAAGCGGCCAACTTCGCCGCCCAGAACCCCACCGCGTGGAACACCGTCAATCCCGACACGGGAGCGCAGGCCCAGTACACCACGCTGATCACGCAGGACGCGGCAGGCATCAACTGCGTGCTGCCGAGCCCGCTGCCGACGCCCTCGTTCCCCAACGGTCCGAACGGCAACAACGCCATCGGCCAGCCCGTCAGCGCCAGCATCACCTGCCGCTTCAGCCTCATCACCCCGGTCATCAGCTCGATCGTGGGCAACCCGCTGCCGGTGACCGCGTCGGCCGCCTTCCCAATCCGCAACGGCGCCATCCTCGGCATCCCGGTCGCCGCAGGCTCCCCGACGGCCTCGCCCACCGCCGCCCCGACCGCGACCCCCGCGCCGACCGCCTCAGCCACGGCCACGCCCACCCCGATGTGTATCGTGCCCAACTTCAACAACGTCAAGGCCATCAACGCGCAGGCCACCTGGGCCGCGGCAGGGTTCGCCTCACAGGTCCTCTTCAACCCGGCGTTCCCGGCCTCGCCGCCGCCCTCAGGCGGCAACATCAAGGATCAGTCGCTGGAGGCTGGTGCGTCGTATCCATGCGATGCGTCGACCGCCATCACGGTCACCTGGCAGTCGCAGCAATGAACCGCCATGGAGTGACCGCCGCGAGTAGCGATCGCTCGGGCGGGCAGGCGCTCGTCGAGTTCGCCCTCGTCTTCCCTGTACTCGTGTTCGTCCTGCTCGGGATCTTCGACGTGGGGCGCGCCGTGTACGCCTACAACACGATCGCCAACGCCGCCCGGGAAGGCGCACGCATCGCCGCAGTCAACCAGCTCAACCCCGCCCCCAGCGATACGACCTGCATCGAGAACATGCCGGTCGAGAACCTCACCAGCCCCAACTGGTCCATCAAGGCCTGCGCCGCGAGCTCGGCGGTCTCCCTGGGCGTGCTGCCGAGCGCCGTCTCGGTCAGCTACAGCCCGCCCCCCAACACCGGCCTCTCGTGCAGCCCGACGCTGTACGTCGGCTGCATCGCGAGCGTGACCGTCTCGTACACGTGGAGTCCGGTCACCCCCGTCATCAGCAACCTGCTCGGCCATATCGCAATGACCTCGACCTCGCAGATCCCGATCGAGCGGGTCTTCCCATGAGCAGTGGCAGAACGCCCAGGCACCGCGGCCCTCGCCCGCGCTGGAGGCACGTCATGAGCAACAGACTGGTGCGCCACGGAGCCGCCGGTCAGGCGATGGTCCTGATGGTGGGCGGCATGGTGGGGGTCCTCGCGCTCCTGGCGCTCATCATCGACGGCGGAAACGCCTGGTCGCAGCAGCGCGTCGTGCAGAACGGCACCGACGCCGCGGCCGAGGCCGGCGCGGTGATCCTGGCCGAGCGCTTTGCCGGCGCCACGCCACCGGCCAGTGGCTGGGACGCGGCCGTCCAGAGCGCGATCGAGACCAGCGCGGCCGCAAACGGGATCGCCGTCGATGCCTCCTACTACACCGACGTTTGCGGCATCCCGCTCACCTCGACCGGCGCTGCGGCCCTGAACGAGGACGGCACGTACGACTTCGCCGCGGCCGACCAGGTCGGCTCCGGGCTCCCCACCATCACCAACACCACGCCCAACTGCCCGAGCCTGACCGTGGGACCGGTGGCAGGCGTGCTGGTCACCGGACACAAGACGGTCAGCACGTACGTCGCAGGGGTGGTCGGCGTCACTTCCCTGCGGATCGGAGCGCAATCCACGGCAGCGAGCGGCTTCCTTCAGGAATCGTGTTCCGCCACACAGGGCGAGGCATGCGCCGTGCTCCCGATCGCGGTGCCCGTCAACATCATCACCTGTAGCGGCAACAACCAGCCGGTCTTCCCGGGCGGCCAGTGGTCTGCCGACGGCAAGACCGTGTACAAGGTGCCCCTGTGCAGCAACTCCCCGGGCAACGTCGGCTGGCTGGACTGGACCCCGCCAGGGGGAGGCACGAGCGACATCATCAACGAGATCGTCACCCCCAACAATCCGGCAATCCCGCTGCCCTCCTGGCAGTACGTGGCGTCCACCGGCAACCCCAACACCGCCGGTCTCGAGTCGGCCATCCGCGCCTACGACGGCCAGATCGTCCTGCTGCCGCAGTTCGACCTCACCTGCAACCCAGGACCCAACCAGAGCCCCGACAACACCCAGATCAGCAACGGGACGGCGAACTACGGCTGCCTCAATAGCTCCACCAACGACCTGGGCGGCAACGGCCAGAATCAGTGGTATCGGATCCCCAGCTTCGCCCACTTCCAGCTGTGCATCTCCACCGACCCGGACTGCGCCGCGGTAGGTGCCTCCTACGGCGCGTACATCAACGGCAACAATTCCTCCATGTGCGACACGGGCAACGGGGCCACCTCCTGCCTGGTCGGCAAGTTCGAGAGCATCGTGAGCTCCGGCACGGTCGGCCCCGGTTACGGCGGGGGAAGCGGGAACAGCAAGGCGGTCGGCGTCCAGCTCATCAAGTAGCCGCCGAACGTCGGCACCACGGCCCATGCAGGGCGGCGGCGACTCCCACGAGCCGTCGCCGCCCCAAGTGCGCACGCCAAACGAGGGCACGCGCGCCGGTGACGCCGGGTCACTCCAGCCGCCCCCTGATCAGTGTGTAGCGATTCTGCAATACGCAGGCAAGGTGCCAGGCAAGGTTGGATCCCTAGACAGAGATCCGTGGTCTTGCCTCCGAAACCCTCCCTCCGCGCAGCCCGCTCTCACCGCGGTCGGGACGCCGGTCAGGCGCTGGCGGAGTTCGTCCTCGTGCTCCCGGTGCTGATCGCCGTCCTCGGCGGCATCGTCCAGTTCGGGGTGGTGTTCTGGGCACAGAACACACTCACACAGGTCACTCGCGACACGGGGAGGTGGGCCGCCACCCAGCAATCGGTGTGCTCATCGCCATCCTCGTGGGGCACAGCGCAGAGCAACGTGCTCGCGCAAGCGAACTCGATCGCGGAGAGCTCGTCTCTTGTGGGATACACATCGGGCGAGTGGGCCACCGTCTCGACCTACCCAGCTAGCCCTCAGCCGCGGGAAGGCGTCGAAGTGGCTTGGGCCGACGAGACCCCGCCCATTCCACCCGCCACGACACCGCCCTCGACCGACGCGTGCCCGCCGCCCAACAACCAGCAAGTGTGGTACGTCACCATACGGATCGACCACGTGGTCCCCGTCTTCCTGCCGGGCATGCAGTACCTCCCGGGCATGAGCACCTGCACCGGCCAGGGAGGGATCAACGGCCCGTGCATCTTCCTGTCGAGCACGGCCGAGTTCAGGATGGAACCTGCTCCGCTGGCGCTGACCGACCCACCACGCACCGGCAGGATTGGGTGATCGCGACGATGCGAACGCGCGTCCACTTCCTTCGAGACCGGGCGATGAGACACCGGAACGACAGCGAACGGGGCCAGGTGATCGTCATCTTCGCGTTCTCGGCGGTTGCACTCCTGCTCATCGCCGGGCTCGTGCTGGACGTCGCTCGCGTCTACACGGTGCTCCGGTATCAGCGGAGCGTCGCCGACGCGGCCGCCCTGGCCGGGGCGCAGGATCTGCAGGACGTGAGCACATCCGGCGAGCCGCTGGTCAGCGTCAGTCCCGGCGATTACTCCCGCGCGATCTGTGACGCCTACGCGCTGCTGGTCAGTCGCCTCGGGGGCGGCTCATCGGCGCAGCCTTGCCCCTCGACCCCACCGAACCCGTACTCGGCCTCGATCGGCAGCTATGCGGTCACCATCACGTCCCCGTACACCGGCGTGGCCAACCCGGCGGTGAAGGTGTCGATCTCTCAGCCCTTCTCGCTGACGTTCGGCAACCTGGTCTGCCTGCTCCCAGGCAGCCAGTGCAGTGCGGGCGCCCCCGTCTGGCACCCGGCCATCGCATCTGTCGCGGAGAGCATCGCTGCTCCGCAGTACGCCCTCGTGACCCTGCAGCCGCCCGAGCCACACTGCAGCCACAACACCTGCACCGACGAGAACCTGACCAAGGACCTGGTTGTTTCCGGATCGAACACCGCCCTCAACATCCTGAAGGGCGATGTCGGGAGCAACACCTCTGCCGACACCAACCAGACAAGCTCCTCGACGGGGAACCCGGCGTGCATCGGCGTGACGGCCGGCTACTACGTTGACCACTATGACGACCTGACCGTGCCGGGGCAAACATGGACCGCCTGCAGCGGCACGCCGTCCAATGGCCGCCAGCTTGGCGGCCTGATCAACGATCCTGCGTACATGTACCCATCCTTCGTGATGACCGGGTCGCCGTACGAAGGTGCACCTCAATACACACAGGCAACAGGTGCGACGAGTTGTGACCAGACCTTGCTCGGTAAACTCGAGGCGCTGCTGCCCAACGTGACCACCTGGACCTGCTACCAGCCGGGCGTGTACACCGACAACTTCCAGGTCACGAGCAACACCGCCGGCGCGTATCTGACGCCCGGGCCCTACTACTTTCCGGCTGGCATGCAGATCGGTGGCACCCTGGCCGGCGGGCTCGTGGGAGGGCAGCAAGGAGTCGACTTGGTGTTCAACGAGTCCAACTCAACCTCAGGCGGCACCTTCAAGGGAAACAACGCCGTCAACGTGCTGTTGAACACCTGCCAGATTTCCTGCACGGCGGACATAGCCCCTGCACAGGACTGGGTCCAGGAATCGTCCGGGAGCTCCGGGAGCTTCTCTGGTGCCAAGCTCGAGACGCCGCAGGGATTCCTGCTCACCATAGAGGTCCTGCGGGACAACAGCTGCTTCAGCGGTGAGGTCCCGCAACTCTGCGCCACCTCCTCCGACGCCACCGTCAATCTTGGCGGCAACGGGATCCTCAACGTGGGAGGCGTGATCTACGGGCCCAGCGACAACATGCAGATCAACTCGGCCAACACCGTCCAGAATGGGACGGTCGGGCAAGTCATCTCCTACACCGTCACCTACACCGGGCAGGCCACGCTCAACCAGCAGTATCCAGGATCGGTAGGCAATCGGGTGCTGCGACTCTCCACCGTCTGCTCGCCCGGAGCGTCGTGTCCCTGACGCCAGGCCGGGCCCATCCCTGGGGCTGATGCGGGACACCTTGGGACCCCGGTCACCGCGGCCCCCGGCAGGCGGGAGGCAGCGAGTCGCCTGAACGAGCGAGGCTCCGGGCCCGGCCACGCGGCGAACGGGCAAGCATGCGCAGCTGGTGCCAGCCGGCGCCGGACGATCGTCATGGGACCACCTCGCGGCACCCTCGGTGGGTTGCGGGTCGAGCGCCGTGTCGCGTCAGAGAGCCCCACCTCCACGTGCCGTGGCTCCGAAGTCAGGGAAATGCCGATGCTCGCGCCCTTCCTCCGGGACGAGGACGGGCAGGGTCTCGCGGAATACGCGCTGATCCTGGTCCTGATCGCCATCGTCGCCATCGTCGCGCTCGCTCTCCTGGGCGGCCAGATCAGCACGATGCTGAACACCGTGGGCGCGTCGGTCTGAGATCGGCCCGCGCGTCACGCGGCGGCGCCCGCGGCGAGGAAGGCGCGTACCGCCGCCGGACCTGCGCTGTCGGCCGCGTCGGAGTGCTTGACGCGACTCACGCCATTGGCGACAGTGCGCAGCGTGGCCGTGTACAACACGCGAAGGGCGAACCGCGGGACGGCTGGGTGAGCGTCCCGGCGCGCTCCGGCCGCCCGCGCACCGTGGCCTGGTCGGTCGTCGTCGGGCTGTCGGGCCTGTTCGACCTCACGGTGTTCGCTCGCTGGGTGAACAACGGGGTCACTGCCGGCGAAGACGGCAGTCGCATCCTCGTGGCCGCCCACCGCCTGGCGCTGCACGCCCCGCTCTATGCCGATCCGGGTTTCCTCTACTCGCCGCTCGCGGCCGTGTTGGCGTGGCCGGCGTCGCTGCTCCCCACGGAACTGGCGCTGCTTGCCTGGCTGGTCGCCGAACTCGCGGTGGCGGGACTGCTCGCGCTGCGGCTGACCCGCGGCCGTTCGTTTCACGTCAGGCTCCTTGCCGTCGTGGGCGTCGCGACGTCGCTCCCCGTCTTGTACGACGTCGCCCTCGGGAACACCACCGTCATGCTGGTCGCGGCCATAGCGCTTGTCCTGCTGCTGCCGGACAGCCTGCGAGCTGGGGCGGCGCTCGGGGTGCTGGGCGCGGCCGTCCCGAAGCCCCTGTTGCTGCCGTTCGTCCTGTGGATGGCCATCTGGCGGCGTCGCGCCCTCACCGGGACGATCCTCGCTGCCGGGATGGCAACCGTGGTCGGGGTGGCCGTTGCCGGCGCAGGCTCCTACGCGGCATGGCTCGTCGCGCTGCGCGGTGGCACGCGATATGCCGTCCCGTTCGCCGGCAATTCGGGGCTGACCCAGATGCTCCCTTTGCTCGCGCTGCCGATCATGGTCCTGGCGAGCGTGCTGTACCTGTGGGTGCTCGCCCGCCGAGATCAGCTGACGGCACTGGTGTGGGCCCTCGCGCTCGGACTGATCGTCGCGCCCTACGTCGGACTGTACGGCGCGGCGGCTCTGCTTCTGGCCGTGCCGGAACTGCACGCACGCGCACCGCGCGTGACGCTGTTGTTGGCAGCGGCCGCGCCGGTGGTGGCACCCTTCGCGCTGCCGTTGCTGAGCGGCGTGATCCTGGCCGCAGCGCTCGTGTGGCCGCCGCCGGCCACGGCAACCCTCGCCGCAGATAAGCTCGACGCAGGCTCGCCGAGCTGCGACCCGGTACTCGGATCGGGCACCTGAGGGCCTGCCGCGACCCGCGCAGGACGGCCCGCTCGCCCTACAGGATGAACGCCCAGTAGGCGAGCGCGGCGTTCACCAGGACGCTCCAGGCGATGGCCAGCTGCCAGACCCAGCCGACGCCCCGGCGCGAGGCGAAGATCGCGCACAGCGCGAGCCAGAAGGGGACCGAGTCGAGCAGGTAGCGGTAGCCGAACTGCACCCAGCCCCCGCCGTAGTAGAGGAGCGTCGGGAGCAGCACCAGCAGGCCGGTCAGCGCGAGCACCCGCGCCTCCGAGGAGCGCAGCAGCGACCAGAGGCCCACCAGGAGCCCCGGGCTGGTCAGGATCACCGACATCCCGAGGCGGCTCGGCACGAAGAAGGGCGGCGTGGCCATCAGCTCGTCCGGCCCCTTGAGGAACAGGTAGTCCAGGTTCATGGGCAGGTGGACGATCGAGAAGAGCCCCTGCGCGCGCAGCGCCTCCAGGAACGGCGGGAGCGAGGCCATCCCGTAGCCGGTCTCGAGCGGTGAGCCGAAGCGCGCCCAGTTGTACCAGAAGAAGACCAGGCCGAAGGGGACCGAGGCGAGCGCCACGGTGAGGGCGGGCGCGAGCCCCTCGCGCAGCGCACGGTGCAGCCCGGGCAGGTCGGTGGGGCGCCCGGCGACCACCCAGGCGTAGTAGGGCAGCGCGAAGAGGAGCGTCGAGCGGGTCAGGAACGCGGCCCCGCCCAGCAGCCCCAGCAGCCACGGCCGCGGATGTTCCCCGCGCGTCTCGATGAGTGCCCAGAAGGTGAGCCCCATGGCGATGATCTCGGCGGTGTGCCACACCCCGCCGCGGACCGTGATGTTGAAGAGGACCGTGCCGAACCCGAAGAGCACGGTCAGCCAGAGGCGCGCGTCGAAGCGCCGGACCCCGAAGGCGCCCAGCATCGCCCAGGCCAGCGCCACGTCCACCCCGGCCAGGAAGGCGTTGATCAGGGGTTCGTAGGCGATCATGCGGTCCACGCCGAAGAGCGCCACGAACGGCACGGACAGGAACGCGGGGAACGGATCGAAGGGGACGTAGACGTGCCCGCCCAGCACGATGATGTCGTTGATCGGTGGCCGCCAGTCCACGTTGAGCCAGAGACGGCCGTGCAGGAACGAGTCGGCCATCAGGAAGAAATCCGGCCGGCCCGCGTTGAACCACGCCCCGTGGTCCAAGACAACGGGGACGACCAGCCCATCGACGGTGAATGTCGCAAGCAGCAGTAACAGCGGCACCGACGACACTCCGAAGGGTCGGGGTCGCGCCACCGGTCCGTTCGCGCTGACGTGTGGGACGGGCCTGCTCGCTCGAGTCACGCCGGCTCGACCTCCTCGACGCCCGCCTCCCCGGCCCCGAGGTCGAGCGCCGCCTCGGCTTCGCCCGCCTCGCGCAGCGTTCCCAGCCCCCAGCGGATCCGGGCGAGCTCGATCGCCCCGAGGAGCGAGACCGGCAGCACGGTGGCGGCGTGG
>JAKAMV010000877.1 GCA_021812735.1 Chloroflexota bacterium
GACCCGGCGCTGCACATGGACCTCGTGACGGTCGTCCGGCACGAGATCGGTCACGCGCTCGGGCTCGACCACGCGGCCTCGGGTCTCATGGCCGAGGACCTCGCGCCGGGCGAGACCCGGACGATCACTCTCACATTCGATCAGCCCGGCACGCACACCTTCATCTGCACGCTGCCCGGCCATGCGGCTGCCGGCATGACGGGCGCCGCCTACGTGACGCCGTGACCGTCTCGACACGCGACGATCGGGTGTTCGCCGCATGATCGCCTCGGCCAGCCGGATCCTGAGGGTGCTCTTGGACTGCTGGCAGCCCGAGCCTCGCTCGATTCGACGGCTCACCTGGGTTTCGGTCAGGGCAGGATGCTGCTGCGCGCCTTACCACCCAATTGATCCGCCGGGGGGGCCCACCTTCATTGGCGCGGGCATGTCCCGCCGCCATCCGGCAGAAAGGAATGATCGTGGGATTGGTCCCTTCGGCGCCCAGCGGGCGTCAGTTCGGTCGCGCGTCGCGGCCATCACTGGCGCGGCCCTCGTGGCCGCCCGTCTTCGTGCGCGGCTTCAGACGCGCGCCAAGCGACCTGTCGGCGCCAACGCCGCCCTAACGTGACGTGGAGCTCTACTACCTGAGACTCGTGAACTGCACCCGCACAGGCGGTTGGGTCCTGAGCAACGGCACCTGCAAGGGCTAGGGCTCAGGCAGGTACTCGAAGTAAGTAGCCCCGCTCAAGCCCAGCGCCGGCGTCTCCAGCGTCTCTCGGAGCTGGGCCAAGGACCTCGTCGTCAACGCCGATCTGTCCATGGGGCCCGGCACGCCATTCGCGCGGGCTCGTCATGCTGGAGGCGGCCCGGGTGGTGACCGCCCGCGACAATGAGCCCGAGGCGAGCCGAACCGGCGCACGCCGTGTCATCGGTCGGGGCCGAGGGTCTCCTTCGCCTGCTCGAACTCCTGGTCGGTCATCTCGCCGCGGGCAAACCGTTCGCCCAGGATCTGGCTCGGCGTCGGGCGGGACGCACCCTGGGCCGGCGGATCGCCGGAGCGCGACGACCTGGTGACCATCCAGGCGACCAGGATGACGGCCCCGATCACCAGGAGCAGGCCACCCAGCATCCAGAACCCGCCGCCCCCGCCCGCCACGTCATAGCCCATCATCGCGATGCTCCTTGCCTACCCGGCGGGCAATACGCTCCCGGGATCCGCCTGCCCGCCGACCGTGCGTCGGGCGGATCATCGGGATGCCGGCGCACCATCCGAACGCGTCGGGCCACCCGACGAGAGTCGGGTGAGGCTGGCCCCATGATGGGGCCAGCCTCCCGGGCGTCATGACCGGCCGTCATTCGGTGGCCGAGGTCGCCGCGCTGCCGCCTTAGCACGCGAGGGCCCACACCGGAGCCTATCTGTCCCAGCTGTCTGGCGATGCGCTGCCCAACGTGCGGAGAATCGGCGAGCTCTTCCTCGACGTGACGCCAGAGGCTCGCTTCCGCCTTCTGCTTTCGATCCTCCGGATCGGTTCCACGCTGAGGTCGGTTGAGCCGATCGCCTTCTAGGCCCCTTGCGCCTTCGCGTTCGGCCAGGCCTGAGCCACCGATTGCTCACCTCAGATTCACCTTGCGCTCAGCCATCCGCACAACACTGGGCCGCGGCCCGAGCCGCAGCGTCCGCTTGACCGTCCCGCGGTGGCCGTCGATCACAGCGAGGTGGTAGATGCGGATGGCACATCCGGTGCGCGCGCGAGCGCGCCGCCGTCGGTTGGCCGGCGCAGCCCTCTTTGGGCTGGCGGCTGCGGCTGTCTCCTTGGGCGTCGTAGCAGGCCGGGCCCCGTCGCCCTCGAGCACTCCGCCCCCCGAGGCGTTCCAACCGTTCACCGCGTCGCGGAACCTCGGTGGCGTGCCGTCAATGGCGCAGGCACCGGCTCCTTCCGCCTCGGGCCAGGTGCCTGCGGTGTCCCTCGTCCCGACGGTGCCCGAGGTGCCGACCATCGCGAGCGTGTCAGGAGCCTCTGCGTCCTCGCCCCCCGGCAGCTTCGCCCCCGGGTCGACCGCGCCGGCCTCGACCGGCCTGCCGACGCCGGCCCCGACTCCACCGCCGGCCACGACGCAATCGCCTGCGGCGACGCCGCCCCCCGGGCCGTCGCACGTGGTTCGCGCGGGGGACAGCCTCTGGTCGGTCGCGGTGATGCACGACGTGTCGCTGTCGGCGGTCGTCCGATGGAACCCTGCAGCGAATCCTGCGCGCCTCCGGGTCGGATCGACCCTCCGGGTCCCCGGCGGCCGCGCCGTGACGCTGCCTCCCGCGGCGGCTCCGAGGCCCGCCCCGGCGCCGAGGACGCTCCCACGTCCACGCCTGCGCGCACACCGGTGGCCTCTCGCCATCCGCGGCACGATCACCACGACCTTCTCGAGCCGGCACCCCGGCATCGACATCGCCGCCCCCGCCGGCACCTCCGTTCGCGCGGTCGCTGCCGGCGTGGTCGCGTGGGCGGGCTGGAAGGACAACGGTGGTGGGTTCGTCGTCGTCGTGCGACACCCGGACGGGATGGTCTCAACCTACAACCACAACCGCCGGGTGCTGGTCGAGGTCGGCCAGCGCGTCCTCGGCGGCGAGCGGGTCGCCGAGGTCGGCTTCACCGGGAACGCGACGGGTCCACACTTGGACGTGCGGATCGAGATGGGCGGGCGGTTCGTGGATCCCCTGTCGCTGTACTGAGCACCGCGGCCCGCCTCGGCAGGCGCTCGGAGGTCTGCGGATGCCGGTGACGTCCTGGCTCCTGTGGGGCCACTTGTTGGCGACCGCGATCCTGGTCGGGTACTACCTCGCCCTGGCGACAGTCGTGATCCCAGCGGTCTCGAAGGCTGTCAGCGGTTCCTCGGCAGGTGCCGTCTCGGCCGGCATACTCCTCGCCGAGATCGAGCGACGAGCGTTGCCGTTCCTCCTCGGCTCCCTGGGCGTCTTCCTCGCCACGGGCATCGAGCTGATGACCTCGGACTCGGACCCCCGCTATGCCGGGGTCGGGCAGTTGCAGGGAGAGTGGGCGAGCCTACTCCTGATCAAGCATCTGGTCGAGGTCGGCATGCTGGTCGTGGGCTCAAGCATGAACTGCA
>JAKAMV010000163.1 GCA_021812735.1 Chloroflexota bacterium
GCTGCGGATACGGGACGTTCGCCTCCGCCAGCAGCACGTTCATGTGGCCGGGCATGCGGCCCGCCACGGGGTGGATGGCGTACTTCACGTCCACGCCGCGCTCCTCGAGGAGCGCGGCCAGCTCGGCCGCTGCGTGCTGCGCCTGGGCGACCGCGAGGCCATACCCGGGCACGATGATCACGCGCTGGGCATAGGCGAGCTGGATCGCCGCATCGTCGACCGTCAGCTCCCGCACCGCACCACGCCCGACTGCGGGCCCGGCCACCGCCGCCGCGCCGCCATCGCCAGTGCCGAAACCACCGACCATGATGTTCATGATCGAGCGGTTCATCGCGTCGGCCATCAGTTTGGTCAGGATGCCGCCCGAGGCGCCCACCAGCGCGCCCGCGATGATCAGCACCGGGTTGTCGATGACGAACCCGGCCATCGCGACGGCCGTGCCCGTGAAGGCGTTGAGGAGCGAGATCACGACCGGCATGTCGGCGCCACCGATCGGCAGCACCATTGTCACGCCGAAGATCAGGGCCGCTGCCAGGAGCGCGAGCAGCACCAGCAGGACCTGGCCCACGAAGATCAGGTACGCGGCGGTCAGCAGGGCGACCAACGCCAGCGCCACGTTGATCGCCTGGCCCGCCGGCAGCTTCACCGGCGTGCCGGTGACGATCCCTTGCAGCTTGCCTGCCGCGATCAGCGACCCAGTGAACGTCACGGAGCCGATGACGACGTCCAGGACGGTCGCCACCACCTCCGCGCTGCCGAGCGTGTGCGGCCCGAGGTTCGTGGCCCGCACGAACTCGTCGATCGCCACCAGCGCGGCGGCGCCGCCGCCCATCGCATTGAAGATGCTGACGAGTTGCGGCATCGCCGTCATCTTGACCGTGCGGGCGCTGTACGCCCCTGCGCCGCCGCCGACGACGAGCCCCACGACGATGATCGGCCAGATCAGCGTGCCGCTGGTGCTCAGATCGCCTGCGGCGATCAGCAGGAGCGTGCCGAGGACGGCGCCGGCCATGCCGACGGCCGAGACCTGGTTGCCGCGGCGTGCGGTGGCGGGGGAATTCATCAGGTGGAGGCCCATCACGAAGCAGGCCGCCGCGACGATGTAGACGAGCCGGATGAACGTATCGAGGGACATCGGGTCAGGCCTCGCCGTTCGACGCAGGCTTGGCGGGCACGGGCCGCTTCTTGAACATCTCGAGCATGCGGTCGGTGACCAGGTACCCGCCGACCACGTTCATGGCCGCGAAGGCGACGGCGAGGACGCTCAAGACGACGCTCAGCGGGTTGTCCGCGATGGCCGCGATCAGCATCGCACCGACGAGCACGATCCCGTGGATCGAGTTCGCGCCCGACATGAGGGGCGTGTGCAGCGTGGCCGGCACCTTGCTGATGACCTCGAAGCCGACCAGGATGGCCAGCACGAAGATCGTGAGCGAGGAGATGAGCTGGTCGGCGCTCATGCAGCGGAACCTCCGGTGGTCGAGCCGGCGGCAGGCTCGAGCAGCTTCTTCGTGGCCGTCTGGACGACCTGGCCGCCGTGGGCGATCACGGTCGCCGCGTGTACCTCGTCGTGCGGATCGATGGTCAGCTGGCCGTCGCGGATGAACGTCAGGAGGAGCGCGGCGAGGTTGCGAGAGTAGAAGAGGCTCGCGCTCCCCGGCATCGTCGCCGGCAGGTTCGTGGGCGCGATGATGGTCACCCCGTTCGGCGTCTCGACGATCTGGTCGGGCTGCGAGAGCTCGCAGTTCCCGCCGAGTTCGCTCGCCGCCATGTCGACGATGACCGAACCGGGTTTCATGGCCGCCACCGCTGCGGCCGTGACGAGGAGCGGCGGCCGGCGGCCCGGCACCTGGGCGGTCGTGATCACCACGTCCTGCGCGGCGATGTGGCCGTTGAGCTCATCCTGCTGCGCCTTCTGCTCCTCGGGCGTCAGGGCCCGGGCGTAGCCGCCTTCGCCGGTGGCGTCGGCCACCGACTTCAGCTCGATGAAGGTCGCCCCGACGCTCTGGGCCTGCTCCTTCGTCTCACGGCGCACGTCGTATGCCTTGACGATCGCGCCGAGACGGCGCGCGGTCGCGATCGCCTGTAGCCCGGCCACGCCGATGCCGAGCACCAGCACGTTCGCGGGCTTTGCGGTGCCGGCCGCGGTGGTGAGCATCGGCAAGTAGCGGCCGTACCGCTCGGCGGCCATGATCACGGCCTTGTAGCCGCCCACGTTGGCCTGCGACGACAGCGCGTCCATCGTCTGGGCGCGGCTCAGCGTGCGGGGGATCGCGTCGAGGCTGATCACGGTCACGCCGCGCGCGCCCAGCTCGGCAGCCAGCTGCGGATCGAGGAGCGGCTGCATGAACCCGACGACGGCCTGACCGGCGCGCAGCCTGGCCGCCTCGGCGGGCGAGGGCTTTTGCACCCGCGCCACCAGGTCGGCCTGGCGGTACAGCTCGTCGGTGGAGACGATCGTGGCGCCGGCGGCTACATATGCGCTGTCCGGAAAGTACGATCCGAGGCCCGCGTCCTGTTCGACGATCACCTCGGCGCCGGCCTTCTGGATCCTGCCCAGCGTCTCGGGGACGAGCGCGACACGGCGCTCGCCCGGCGCTGTCTCCCTGGCGACACCTACCTTCATGGACGGACACCCTTGTGCGGTGGCGGGGATTGCCACGTGATGCCGGACGAGAAAACGGCCTGCGATCCGACACGGCGCGCGAGACGCGCCGAGTGTCGCCCCGTCCAGGCCACCGCATATGGTACGGGAAGCCGCCGTGAGAGGCGGTGCGCGGCCCAGGCAGCGTGCGGTCGCGCGGGTCGGCGCCCGTCCCCAGCGCGAGCCGTGCGGGCGGCTACCAGCCCGTCAGCGCGCAGCCCGATCTCGTAGCCGCGCCGGTCGTGGCAGGCCGAGCCCTGCGCGTCGGTGAGGGAGCGGCCGCCTGAACGGGAGGCGCGCTCAATGCCAGCGCAGCGGCAGTGCGCGCGGGCACGGGCCAGCGCCGTCGTAGACTCAACGCATGCCCCACCCGCAGTTCGAGGCGGTCAACCTCATCAGCGATCCCGTGCATGGGTACATCGAGCTGACGAAGCGCCTCTTGCCCGACCAGGCGGCTCGGGCGGCGCTCCCGCCCGAAGACGCTGCGGAGGAGGACCTCCTCGATAGCCAATGGTTGCAGCGATTGCGCCGCATCAGCCAGCTGCAGAGTGCCCGCTGGGTCTTCCCGAGCGCCGAACACTCGCGCTTCGTGCACGGGCTCGGCGTGATGCACGAGGCTGGCCTCTGGGGGCACGCGCTCTACCCAACGCTACGCGAGACGCTCGCCGAGGACGCCCTGACGGGAGGCGAGGCCGCGGCGCATCCGATCCCCTCCGAGGCGCTCGTGGCCGAGACGCTGCGGGTCGCCGGCCTCCTGCACGATGTCGGGCACGGGCCGTTCGCGCACTTCTTCGACGAGCACGTCCTCGCACGCTGGCCGGCGCCACCGCACCCGAGCCGCGATCCAGGCAAGCGGCTGACCCACGAGGATCTGAGTCAGGCCATCGTCGAGCGCGAACTGGCGCCGCTGATCGAGGGGTTGCGCCGGGCGCCCGCCGCGGACCCCGAGCGAGCGGTCTTCGCGCAAGGCGAGCGCATCGACCCGCGCTGGGTCAGCTTCCTGGTCTCGAAGCCGCCGCTCGCGGACCCCGCGATGCCGCTCTGGGTGCGCCGGCTCCAGCCGCTCTTCTCCGGCATCTTCACCGTGGACAACCTCGACTACGTGCGACGGGATGCGCTCATCACCGGCGTCGCCACCGGTCCCGTCGACGCCGACCGGCTGCGCCGCTACGCCTTCATCTCACCGCGGGGCCTGGCGCTGTACGAGTCGGGGCTCGGCGCGCTCGAGATGTTCCTGACAGCCCGACTCTTCATGTACAACACGGTCTACTTCCACCGCACGGTCCGCGCGATCGATCTGGACCTCTCGGAGGCATTCGCGCCGGCCTTCGAGGCGGTCTTCGGCGACCGGAACCCGCTCGAGGCCTTGGGCGACTACGTCATGCTCGACGAGTACGCCCTGCTCCACCAGGCGGCGCTCTGGGCACGCGGCGAACGGGTCGCGGCATACCCGCTGGCGGGTTCGGGCTGTGTCACGCCGCGTGTGGCGGAACTCTGGCGCGGCATCCTGCTGCGCCGCCCGACCTGGCACGCCGTGCGCGAGGTGCGCCGCGACTCCCGGGCCGAGGCGGCCCGCGAGCGCGTCGAGGCCGAACTCCGCCACGCCCTCGGTCCTCTGCTGCAGGCCGACCCGGACCGCTACCGCTTCGACCTCGCCGACGCGGACGCGCGGCCGCAGAATCCGCTGCTCGCCGAAGGGCAGTTGGTGGTGGCCCGGCGCGACGGGACGCTCGACACGGCCCCGCTCGGTGAATTGCTCGAGCGGCTGCCGGCCGTGGTCACGGTCGGCCGCGCGTACGAGCGGGTCGGATAGCGGACGGCGCCCGGCTGACCGGCGGATGCAGCGTCACGATCCCGGCGATAGACGGACGTCGCGGCCCCACGAGCCGCCCCTCCTCCAGCACGAACGTCGTCCGGGCCCAGTCACGCACGCGGGCCCGTGCCTCCGGCCGGCCGGCCACGAGCAGCGTCTGCGCGAGCACCTCCTCGGCCTCGTCGAGGTCCGCATAGCTCCACGTCGCGTCGGTTTCGTACGTGGTGGCGTCGAAGTGAAAGCCGAGCGCAGCCAGGACGCCGCACAGGTCGCCGAAGCCCGGCTGCGGCACACGGTCCTCGCCGTGCAGCTCGCGGAAGAGCGCCGTCGGCGCCTGTTCGACGCCGCTCGATCGAAGCGTGATCAGACACGCATGGCGGCCCGCCGCGACGAGGGCCTCGACGAACGGCACGATCTCCTCGATCGGGTAGAGCACGTGGGAGCAGACCACGACGTCGTGCGGTTCGAGGCCGGCGGCGGCCGCCGGCCATGGCTCCTGCACGACCCGGATGCGGTCGGCCACACCCACCTCGGACGCCCATCTCTGCAGCAGCGCGACCATCGTGGGGTGCGGCTCGACGACCGTCACGCGGCGCCCGCTCTGGGCCACCGGGATCGCTACCGCGCCGAACCCGCCGCCCACGTCGAGGACCGTTGCTGGGCGCGGCTCCGCGCCCAGCGCCGAGCACGTGTCGTGCGCCTCGGCGTCCTGGCACTCGGCGATCGCCGCGTGCACAAACTGACCCGGGTCCTGGCGCGAGCGGACGGCATCGAAGTAGTTGCCGGCACGCCGGCGCCAGTAGTCCTGGGGATCGGGCGGGTCCGCCTCGAGCCGCTGGAACTGCTCGCGCCGCAGGCGGACCAGGGCGCGCCAGCGTGCCAGAGCGTCCCAGAGGATCCCCGGATCGAGCGCCGGATCGCCCACGTGCAGGCCGGACATGGCCGTATCATGCCGCGTCGTGCGCGGGGGCGCGAGCGCGCGTACCCCTCGGGCTGACGTCACGGCGCGACGCCGCAGCCCCCGCTCGGAGCGCGACGCGGCTGGCAACGCGGGGCGGCCGACGGCGCGGGGCGGCCGACGGCGCGAATCAGCCCCGCCCAGGCACGAGCACGAACGCACCCTCGACCTGACCGGCCTTCAAGCGCACCAGTGCTTCGTTCCCGGCGGTGAGCGGCAGCGCTTCGTACGCCGTGCGGATCGGGATGCGGGCCGCGAGCGCCAGGAACTCATGGGCGTCGGCGCGCGTGAAGTTCGCGACGCTGCGCAGCGAGCGCTCCCACCAGAGCAGCTCGTACGGGAACTCGGGCATCCGGTCGAGGTGGATGGCGTTGATCGCGACCGTGCCGCCGCGGTCCACCGCCTGCAACGCCGCGATCACGACGTCGCCGGCCGGGGCGAACGTGACGGCCGCATGCAGCGGGACCGGTGGCCGGGCGTCGTACCCACCGGCCCAGCGCGCCCCCAGTTCGAGCGCGCGGCGCTGCTCGTGCGCCGAGCGTGTGCAGACGTACACCTCACAGCCCCAGTGCACCGCGACTTGGATCGCCAGTGACGCCGAGGCCCCGAACCCGTATAGGCCCAGCCGGCCACCCGGCTGGATCCCGGAGATCTTCAGCGAGCGGTACCCGATGATGCCCCCGCAGAGCAGCGGCGCCGCGTCGAGATCGCCAAAGTCGGCGGGGAGGCGCAACGCGAAATCCGCGCGCACCGTCATGCGCTCCGCGTATCCGCCGTCGCGGTCCCAGCCGGTGAACTGCGCGGCTTGACAGAGGTTCTCGCGGCCCGACCGGCAGAACTCGCATTGGCCGCAGGCGCCACCGAGCCAGGCAACCCCCGCTCGCTCGCCGATCTGCCACTCGACCACACCCGGTCCGACCGCCTCGACGAGACCCACGACCTGGTGGCCGGGGGTGATCGGGAGCCGGCGGGCTGGGACATCGCCCTCGGCAATCTGAAGGTCGGTGCGGCAGACCCCGCACGCCGCGACCCGCAAGAGCAGCTCGCCCGGTCCCGGCGTTGGATCGGGGACCTCGACGAGATCGAGCGGATGATCGGCCGCAGGGGCCGGTTGCCCGACGACAAGTGCGCGCATGGTCCGTCCACTATCCACCCGCGGCCCGCGATGCGCAACCGAAGCACGCCTACGCGTTCACCTCGCAGCGCGGTGCTGCAGGGCGCCGCACTGACCCGGGCCCTGCCCGCGCTCGAACGCTCCGACGGTCTCACAGGCTGGATCAGACGCGCATAATCGTCGTGCGGCGCCCCAAGCGTCGCACCGGACCGGCCATCGGAGCCCCGCCATCCTCGTTCGCGTCTGGAACGCCCGGGAGGATCACGCCACGTGGCGATCGACCGCAGGTTCCTGAATTGGGGCATCTTCTTCATCGCGCTCGGAGGGGTGCCGCTGCTCGTGCAGCAGGGCGTCGTGAGCCACGCCACGGCCGCTGAGGCGTGGAAGC
Source organism: Chloroflexota bacterium (assembly GCA_021812735.1). The sequence continues at coordinate 6,918 of JAKAMV010000163.1, forward strand.
TCTGGCCCCTCATCATCGTCGGGATCGGGATCGGGATCCTGCTGCGCCGCACGCCCGCCGCGTTTGCCGGTGGACTCGTGGTGGCCGTGACCTTCGGACTCGTCTTCGGGGGCCTGCTCGCCAGTGGGCCAGATCTGCGGGGCATCTCGGGGTGCGGCGACCCGAACGGCAACGCCGCCACGGTAACCAGCCAGGGGACTGGCACGTTCCCCGGCGCCGGGAATGCCCGTATCGAGATGGACTGCGGCGTGCTGGACGTTGCGACCCAGCCCGGCAACACCTGGACCTTCCAGGGCCTGGATCCGCAGGGCGGTGCAGCGACCCTGACCCAGGGGCGGGCATCGTTCGACCTCGCCGCGCCGGCCCGTTCCGAGGCCTTCTGGAACGCGGGCGGCACCTACAACCGGCGCTGGCAGGTCATCTTGCCGAGCGACCCGTCCATCGACCTGACCGTCGGCGTGGATGCTGGCTCCGGGCAGCTCGTGCTCGCCAACGCCCACCTCTCGCGGCTCGACGGGCGCTTCAACGCTGCCGACGTTCACGTGAACCTGCTCACCGCGGCCGTGCCCGACCTGCGCGTCAGCGTCAACGCCGGCGCCGCGCATCTCGTCCTTCCGACCACCTCCAGCGTCTCCGGCACCGTGCGCGTGAACGCCGGATCGCTGGACCTCTGCGTGCCGCCGAGCAGCGGGGTCCGGCTCCGTGTCTCGGGCACGTTCGCGTCGACCGATTTCGCGTCTGCGGGCTTGGTCCACGCCGGCGACACGTGGACGAGCCCGAACTTCTCGAGCGCAGCGAACCGGATCGACCTGCAGCTGGACGCCAACCTCGCGTCCATCAACCTGAACCCGACTGGGGGATGCCAATGAACGACCGCCTCTACCGCTCCAGCACGGACCGGGTCTTCACGGGACTCTGCGGCGGGCTGGCCGAGCATTTCGACATCGATCCGTCCTTTGTCAGGCTGGTCTGGGTCGTGCTCGACGTGTTGACGGGGATCTTTCCGCTGCTGATTGCGTACATCTTGATCGCGCTGATCGTGCCGGAGGAACCGCCGATCGGCGCGCCCGGTCCGTGGTCCGCAAGCGGCCCGTGGGGCGGCTCGGGGACGTGGGCGGGCTGGAACGGTCCGCAGTCGGGTCCCGCGGCCCCGGCCGCATCCGCGACGCCGGGCGGTCCGGCGGAGCCGGGGGCACCGGACGGGACGCAGGCCGAGGGATCCGGTGCGGAGGCCGTGTCGGCGGGCGCAGGAACCGGGGCACCGGGCGCGGCGGGCGGGGCAAGTGCGGGGGCCGGAGCGGCGGGGGTCGGAGCGGCGGACGCGTGGGGACCTTGGGGGCCACCTCCCCCGCCAGGCGCGGACTGGCGCGCGGCCCGCGCCTACTGGCGAGCTCAGCGTCGGGCGGAACGCGCGTACTGGCGGTCCCAGCGGGCGGGCGGCGACGCAAGCACGGCGGGTCTGATCTTTGGCGCGATCCTGGTGGTGGTGGGCGGCCTCTTCCTCTTGCGCGAGACCGTGCCTGGCTTCGACGCCGCGCTGTTTTGGCCGGTGGTGCTGATCGTGGTTGGCGCGTTGCTGCTGGCCGGAGCGTTCCGCCGGTAAGGGCGGAGGAGCCGCCGCGGTCGAGGCACGGGCAGGGTCCGGCAGCCGGCGAGGCCGGACGGGTGCGTGCCGCCGCACGCCGAGGCTCACGCCCGAACCAGAGCTCGACCTGTGTGCCCCGTTTCGCCCGACCGATGGTCTACATCGATCGTTCGAGGATCTCCACCAGCTCATCGGGCGCGAGGCGGATCGGGTTCGCCTGCATGCTGCTCGCTTTCGCCGCGGCGTCCACGAGAGCCGGAATATCGGCCGACCGGATGCCGTACGCGGCCAGACCTGGCACGTCGAGCGCCGCGACCAGGTCGGTGAGCCAGCTGATCGCATCCGCCGCCGTCGCGGCGGGGCGGCCGGTGACGATGCGGCCGACCTCGTCGTAGCGGGAGAGGGCGTCGGAACCCGGCGCCCGCTCGCGGAGGGCACGCACGTTCACGGCCACGACCGCTGGCAGCAGCCGCCCGCAGACCGCGCCGTGGGGTGCCGGAAACGCGCCACCGATCGGGGCGGCGAATCCGTGAGCGGCCCCCAGGCCGGCGTTGGCGAGTGCCAGCCCGCCGAGCAGCGCCGCCAGCGACATCTCCTCACGGGCGGACCGCATGGCGGGGTCGGGCGACCACGCCTCGTCTGAAACCGTCGCGCCGGCGCCCGTAGGTGTGTCGGCCGCGGCAGGTGCGTCGCTCGCCTCGGGCGAATCGGACGCGGCAGGTGAACCGGACGCCGCCGGTGCATCGACAGCGCCGGCGCCGGCCATGGCGACCGTTGCGGCCTCTGCCGCCCCTTCATACGCGCGCCGAAGTGCACGGCTCGCGCGGGCCAGCCCCTCACGGCAGACCGCATCGGTGATCGGCGTCGCCCGCGACGACGTGAACGGCTCGATGAGCTGGGTCAGCGCGTCCAAGCCGGAGCTTGCCGTGACCGCAGGCGGCAGCGCGTAGGTCAGCTCCGGGTCGACCAGGGCCACGCGCGCCAGCATCAGTGGACTGCGCAAGCTCACCTTCACGTGATGCTCGGGCGACGCCAGAACGGCGTTGCTCGTCACCTCGCTGCCCGTGCCGGCGGTGGTGGGAATCGCGATCCAGGGCACCGACGCCCTCGTGAGCGGCTGGGCTCGCCCGACCACCTCGAGATGGTCGAACAGATCGCCGTCGTTGCCGAGCATCGCAGCGATCGCTTTGGCGGCATCGATGGCGCTGCCGCCGCCGAACCCGAGGACGACGTCGCAGGCGGCCGCGCGCGCCAGCCCGATCCCGTCGCGGACGAGATCGACGGTCGGCTCACCGCCGACGGCGAGGCCGGTGTGCGAAATCCCGGCCGCATCGAGCGCCCGGAACAGGACTCGCGCGCGCTCGGGCGATCGGCCGGTGACGACGAGGGCCCGGGTGCCGAGCTCTCGCGCGAGCCCGCCGATCTGGGCCAGTGTGCCGGGTCCGAAAAGGATGCGGCTGGCGGTCGCGAATGTGAAACGCATGACTCGCTCGTATGTCGGTGGCTGAGGGTTGGTCTAGCACATCGGCCCGCGTGGGATCGGGGTGCGGCGCTGCCTCGGCTCGACGGGACACACCATAGAGCGTCGGTGCCGGGGTGGCTCGGCGTCTCGTGCGGCGGCTGCGTCGCAACGTGACACGCAACCTGTCACGACGGTCGGCTACAGTTCAACCATGAAGCGTGCCCAACGGGGACCAGATCGCGTCTCCGGCGCCGCAATATGGACGGACCAGGAGCTGGCAGCCCGGCCAGGCGAGGGGCGTACGGCCCGGCCGGGCGAGGCGAGCGCCGTGGCGGCCGGCCAGACAGGCTCCATCGCGGCACGCCAGGCGGCGACGGGCGCACCGGACGGCGCGCAGCCCCTCGCCTCGGCCGCCGCCCCACACCGTTCCCCGAGCGTGCCGGAACTCCCGGTCCTCACCGACGAACAGCGGCGCGCAGTCGAATGGGGCGAGGGCCCCCTCATGGTCCTGGCGGGCGCCGGAACCGGCAAGACGACCGTCATCGTCGAGCGCGTCGCATGGCTGCTTGGCCGACACGCCCCGGCCGTCGTGCACGAGGGCGACGCCGACGGTCGGACCGAGCCCGCACCCACGGCCCCCGACCGCGACCCGCTCGAGCCCGAGAACATCCTGGTCCTGACCTACAACGTCCGCGCCGCCGCCGAACTGGTCGAGCGCTTCGAGCGCCGCCTCGGGCCCGACGTGGCGGGCCGCCTCTGGGTTCAGAACTTCCACAGCCTCGGGCTGCGCATCCTCCGCGACAACGCCGCCGCCGCCAACCTGCCCGATCAGGTCGAGGTGCTCGACTCGGTCGGCCAGCGCCTCTTCCTCAACGAGCTGCGGGCCGACCTGGATCTCGTCTACCACCAGTTCTACGACCTGCGCGGGCAACTGGGACACCTGGCCGATCTCGTCAACCGCGCCCGCGACGAACTCGTGACGCCCGCCGAGTACCGCGCCCATGCCGAGTCACGCCGTGCCGCGTTCGAGGCGCGCCACGGCCCCGGTTCGTACCTAGCGACCATCGCCGAGCTGCGTGAGCTCGGCGACCTGAAGCCGATCCGCGAGGTCCGCCGCGCCTTGGTGCGCAACGGCGAGGCGGACGCCGGACGGGCCGCGGACCGGGAGGCGCGACGCGCGGCCGGCGGCAACGGTAGGGCCCTCGCCGCGCGCCAGCTCAGCGCCGAGCAACGCGCCGTGGCCGAGGGGCTGCGGTCCACGTTCCTGCGCGACGCGGAGGCCCTCGAGGTCCTACGCCTGGAAGAAGAGGCCACCGTCTACGCCGCCTACCTGTCCGCCCTGCGGGAACGCGCCGCCCTCGACTTCGGCGACCAGATCCTGCGCGCCATCGCGCTGCTCGAGGAGCGGCCCAACATCCTGCGCCGCTACCAGCGCCAGTTCCGCCACATCCTCGTCGACGAGTTCCAAGACGCGAACGTCGCGCAGATCATGCTGCTGGAGCTGCTGGGCCGCGCGCCGGACCGTCCCGACAACGTCGTGGTGGTCGGCGACGACGACCAGTCCATCTACCGCTTCCGTGGCGCGAGCTACGCGGCCTTCGAACAGTTCCGCGAGCGCTTTGGACGCCCCCCGGCCTGGGATCCGACCCGCCCCACGACCCCGGTCGCCGAGACCAGCCTCCTCCTCAACCGTCGCTCGGCCGGCAACATCCTCTCCGCGGCGAGTCGTCTGGTCGCGCGCAACGAAGGGCGCCTGAAACGCGAGCCCTTGCTGGCGGGCCACCCGCCCGGCGACCCGGTCGAGTTGATCATCGCCGCCGACGAGCAGGACGAGGCCGAGGCGGTCGTCGACGCCATCCAGCGTGCCTTCCGTGCCCTCCCGGACCGAATCGAACGCGGCGGCACGATCAGAGCTCGGCGCTGGAGCGACGTCGCGGTCCTGTACCGGAAACATCGGCACCGCGAGGCCATTGCGCGGCGGCTGCGCGCGGCGGACATCCCGTTCACCGTCGTCGGTTCCAACGGCCTCTTCGAGCACCCCGACGTGCGCGACGTCGAATCCGCGCTCCGAGCGGCGGTCAACCCCGCCGACTCGGTCAGCGTGACGCGGCTCCTGGCTGCGGCCCCCTGGCACTTGGACGCGACCGAGATCCTCCACCTGACACGCGCCGCCCAGTTCGACGGAACGAGCGTCTTCGAGATCGTCGCCGATGCCCTGCGCGAGCACGCCCTGCCGGTCGAAATCGCACCTCCTGCGGATGGCGACGGCAACGGCGCGGTCGACGCCCCTGCGAGCCGTGACGATCCCGCTGCGATCCTCCAGCTGTCGCTCCTGCCGCCCGAGGCGGCCGGAGCGAGCATCGAGGCCACTCGACACGAGCGGCAGCGCCCGGCCGCCCGTACCCCGCGCTTCCAGCCCGCGCCCCTGCGCAGCACCACACGGGCGAAGCTCCAGCTGCTGATGGACTGCGTCGGCGATCTCGCGACCCGCGCGCGCCGTGACGGCCCGTTCACCCTCCTCGAGGATTACCTCGTACGCACCAACCTGCTGCACGACCTGATCTCGACCGGCACCCCCGAGGCGCAGCGGTCCGTGCTGGCGCTGGCCCGTTTCATGCGCTTCGTCTCGGATTGGCAACGCGACCACTCGCGCGAGACCCTCGCCGAGTTCGTGCACTACCTCGATCTGTACCAGGAGGTGGGCGGCGACGTCGACACGGACGCAGGCGTCGCCGAGATCGACGGCGTCCAACTCATGACCGTCCACCAGGCCAAAGGGCTCGAGTGGGAGATCGTGGTCGTTCCGCGGCTCGTCGACGGCCAGTTCCCCGACGACCGCGCCGAGGACCTGGCGATCCCGATCGAGCTGCTGCGCCAGCAACCGCCAACCGATTTCCAAGAGGCCGAAGAGCGGCGCCTCTGCTACGTGGCCATGACCCGCGCCCGTCGCCGTCTGGTCCTGGTCACCATCGACGCCGCGGGGTCGCGCGTGCGCCCGAGTCGATTTGTCACCGAGATTGCACCGTGGGCGCACGAGGCCGAGGCGCCCGGCCGAGGGAGCGTTGGTGCGGTCCCGGAACCGCTTCCCGACGAGCCCGACGAGGAGCCGGACGAGACCCCCGACTGGCCCGAGGAGGAGCCGAGCCCGCCCGCCCAGCCTGAGTTCGTCCCGCGGCCGATCCCAGCATGGACGCCCCCAGAGGAGCCCGTCACCGAGCCGTGGACGCAGCCGGCGCGGGAACCCGAATTCGAACCGGATGAACGTCCGGGGTTCGCGGCCGCCCCCCCAGGCGTAGTCGAATCAGGCGCGCCCAGGTCGCCCGGATCCGACGCCAGGCCGCTGCGGCGGGTCCGCCGGCCGTCGGCACGCGACGTCGTCGTGGTCCGGCGCCGCCCGGTCGACGAAGAGCTGGCGGCACAGCTCCCCGCAGCGGAACCGAACGAGCCCGCCACGGGCGGCCCGCCCGTAGCGGCTAGCACGCGCGCTGCTGATAGCACGCGCGGCACGGATGGCGACACCGGCAATGGTCTGGTGGCCCTTCGCGGCCCAGCCAGCGAGGACCCGGTGGCGGCCGAAGCCGCCCGCACCACTCGCATCGCGGATGAGCTGACGCGCCGCCTGCCGGTCCCCACCGCGTTCGAGCGGCGGTTCGCGCTCCGGAGGCGCGCCGTCGAGCTGATCGGGCTGCTCGAGCATGTCGACCCCGCCGATGCCGCGGCCCGGGACGCGTTGATCGCCGAGCTGATCGCGGTCGCCGCCGACGCCGCACGCGCTGCCGCCGAGCAGCGCGCCCGCGGTCTCGATCCGCTGACCTTGCGCGTGGTCGCCGCCGACTCTGACAGATC
>JAKAMV010000164.1 GCA_021812735.1 Chloroflexota bacterium
ACCAGGTCGTTGTCGCCGTGGTGATCGAGGCGGTCTCGGAAGCGCTCGTGCTGGGCGCGAAGGCCGGCGTCGATCCCGCACGGATCGCCGACGTCCTGCAGGGTGGCCTCGCCCAGACGAAAGTCCTCGAGCTTCGCCGCGAGAACATGCTGTCGGGTCGCTTCGACCCTGGCTTCCGGATCCGGCTCCACCTGAAGGATCTCAAGAACGCGCTCGAGCTGGGACGGCAGGCGGGGGTCGCGATGCCGGCGACGGCCGCGGTCGAGCAGCTCATGCAGGCGGCCCGGGTCGCCGGCCACGAGGACTACGACCACTCAGGCCTGATCACGATTGTCGAGGACCTCGCGCGGCACCGGGTCGCGGACGGAGCGGCGCAGGGGCTCGAGGCGTGAGCGCGGCGACCGTGGCCAGCCCGCTCCTGCGGATGGCCCGGGAGACCCCGACCGATTGGTGGAACGACTCCTGCGACCCGGCGGACCTTGCGTCGGCCATCGAACGGGGCGCCACCGGCGCCACCTCCAACCCGACGATCGTCCTCGACGTGATGCGCTCCAATGGCGCTCGCTGGTGGCCGCGCCTTCGGGAGCTCGCCGCGGCGAACCCGTCGTGGTCGGAGGAGGACCTCGCGTGGGCCGCTGCCGGGGAGGTCGCCGCCGCGGGCGCGGCGGTCCTCGCGCCCGTCTTCGATGCCCACGCCGGGCTGAAGGGCCGCCAGGCGATCCAGGTCAACCCGGTCAACTTCCGCGATGCCGACCGGATGGTCGAGCAGGCGGTCGGGTTCGCGGTCTTGGCGCCGAACTTCCAGGTGAAGTTCCCGGCGACGGCCGCCGGGATCGTCGCGATCGAGGAGGCCACCGCACGCGGCATCAGCATCAACGCGACCGTGAGCTTCACGGTGCCTCAGGCGATCGCGGCCGCCGAGGCGGTGCAGCGGGGTCTCGCGCGGCGCCGCGCCGCCGGCGAGGACACCGCGACGATGTCGCCGAACGTGACGCTCATGGTCGGGCGGCTCGACGACTGGATGAAGGTGCTCGTCGAGCGCGACGGGCTGGCGGTCGATCCCGCCGCGCCGAATTGGGCCGGGATCGCCGTCTTCAAGCGCACCTACGCGATCTTCCGCGAGCGCGGATATCGGCCCCGGCTGCTCGCCGCGGCGACGCGCCACCCCCTCCACTGGACCGAGCTCGTCGGAGCCGACGCGGCGATGACCCTGACGCCGTCCTGGCAGGCGCGGTTCGAGCGGAGCGGGATCGCGCCCGAACCGCGGATTGACCTGCCCGTCGACCCCGGGGTCCTGGACGAGCTGCGCGCGCGGATCCCCGACTTCGAGCGGGCGTACGAGCCCGACGGCCTTCGGCTCGAGGAGTTCGACTCGTACGGGGCGACCGCCCGGACCCTCCGGGCGTTCATCGGCTCGTACCGCGACCTCAACGCCGCCGTGCGGGACGTCCTCGTGCCGGACCCCGATCGCCGACCTCCCGTCTCCCGGTGAGGCCCGATGCACCTCAAGCCACCAGTCGCAGGTCGGGGTCCGCGATGACCTCGAGGTTCTCCATCGCGGACGGTGACATCGAGCTGGCCAACACCCATCTTGCGGTGCGGCTGCGGCCCTCGAAGGGGGCGGACGTCGCGGCCATCCGCCATCTGGCGAGTGGCGGCGACATCCTCTGGCAGACGCCATGGCCAGAGGGCCGAGCCTCCGCCGCGGTGCACCGCCCCGGCTCGCCGCTCTCATGGATCGAGCGCTGCGGGGGCGGCTGGCAGCTCGTCCTTCCGAACGGCGGTGACGAATGCTCCTTCGACGGAGTCGAGCATCACTACCACGGTGACGCCGCGTTGCTGCCGTGGGATGTCGAGGAGGCCGATGCCACGCACGCACTCCTGTCGGTGCGCCTTTTCACGCTGCCGTTGGCGGTGGCACGACGGTATGACCTTGACGGAGACCTGCTCAGCGTGCGGACGGACGTCACGAATGAGGGGCCGATACCGGTGCGGCTGATGTGGGTCGAGCACGTCGGTCTCGGTGGCACCCTGCTCGACGGGACCGCACGCCTCTCAACGGGCGCGCGGAGCGTCGTGGTCGACGGCCGGTACGACGACCCTAGCAACCGGCTCCGGCAAGGCGCCCACGGGGCATGGCCGTTAGTCGCCGGAACCGATGGCGGCGATGTGGACCTGCGGGCCGTTGTGCCAGGGGCGAGCTGCCTCGCCTACCTGACTGACTTCAGCGATTCGTGGGTTGGCCTCTGCCGCACCGACGGGAGCCTCGGGACTGTCGTCACCTGGGACGCCGGTACGCATCCGTACGCTTGGCTGTGGCAGCAGCTCCGGGCGACCCAGGGGCCCCCATGGTTCGGCCGGGCGAACGCGATCGGCGTCGAGCCCGCCACCTCTTGGCCCGGCCAGGGCTTGGCGATGGTCGCCTCGACGACACGGAACGAGGTCACCCTTGGGCCAGGGGAGCGTCGAACCGGGCTCATCGCGATCCACGTGTTCAGCGGCATGTCGGAGGTGACCGGAGCCACCCGAGGACGAGCGACAGGTCGCCTCGCGAAACGCTGACCTGCGGCTCGAGGAGCGCCGTCGAGTGATCGAGCGCGCCGTGGGCAGCTTCGATTGCCCCGCGAGGCCTCGCGATCCAGGTCCAGCCCCCCGACCAGGGCTGATAGGCGCGTCGCGCGCGATCAGCCGGGTGGCTCCGCTGTTCGGTCCGGGAGGACGCGTCGGGCGAGGTCCGGGGCGGCAAGATCGGCGTGGAAGTACTCGGCGAGCCCCCAGGCGCGCAGCCGCCGATCGGTCCCTCCTTCCCGGATTCGCACGGTCGCGTCCAGGACGAGCGGGGGGAACCCGAACTCCCGGCGGGTCTGAGGAGCGTTCGGCCCGCCCCAAGACCGGAGGATCGATCCAGACCGAACGCGCACGTCCGCGTCCAGCCGGGTCGTGGCGTCCCGCCAGGTCAGCTGCCATGCCTTCGCGATGTCGTCCTCGTCCAGCTCCAGGTTCTCCAGCACGCCGTTCGACAACAGGCGCCCGCCACCGGCGGCGTCGACGAGCATGCAGAAGCAGTAATCCTCGACGGGGCGGTCAAGCGCATCGAGCGCGTGGTAGCCGAACAGCCCGCGTCCGTCCTCGAACCGCAGCGTCACATAGACGTACATCACGCGCGGGACGACGTCGTTCCGGCGCTCGATCACGCGCGGGTGGTCGAAGAACACCGTCCCGTCGAGCTCGACCGTGCGATCGCGGTAGCGGGCCCGTCCGTGGACACGCCCCATCGACTCCCACATCGCGAACACGCAGTAGGGGTGCAGCGCGTCGGGGAGTACGCTGACGGTCGTGAGATCGAACTGGAGGTCCGCCTCGAGATCCCCGTCCACGGACCGGAAGCGGCAGCCGATCCGCGGCCATCCCGACAGCCGGAAGATCTCCCGGCCGCCGGGGGCCAACCGGACGTCCAGCCGGTCCGAGTTGGAGGTGACGTCAGTCGCGTCGTGCTCGCCTCACGGCAGCCAGAAGAGCGCGCCATCGCTCGTCATCACCTCCAGGTGCAGCTGGAGATACCGCCGATTGGGTGTCGCCTCGTCGGGTCCGGGATTGAACCCGCCAAGCTCGAAGCCCAGCCGGATCGCCGGGATCTCCTCGTTCTCGAACCGGCAGAACGCCCAGTTTCCCTCGGACGGGTAGCGGTCGATGTCGATCAGGTAGTCCCGCGGTGACACGTCCGCGGCCGCAACGGCAACGCCGACCGCCCCGCTGAAGGCGACGCTGCGCCGGGCATCGGCCAGGTCGGCACCGTTCTCTACCACCCCCGAGACACGGCCGGGCTCCGGGCGCGCGGGCCCCCCATCGGACGTGCTCATCGTCGTTGCCGTCTCCATCGTGGTGTCGTCCGGCGAGGTATCGCGACGCGGCGGGCACCCAAACCATAACCCCTCCGAGCGTCGTCTCCTGGCTGACGAGTCTCTCGGATCGTCGTGACAACTTGGTGTCACTGCGACAACCCGTTGCGCAGGCTTGGGCGGGTACGTGCGAGGGGTCACCATCAGCGCTGTGGGGTAGACGACTCAGATGCCCGAAGGGGCCGCGGACGGGGGCCAAGATCGCAGGCGCATCGGCGGGCCTAAAGCGGGGCGGACTGGCTGGAGCCTGCGCACGACGTGATGGCCCCCGGGCACGTCGCCGCAGCTGCTTGACCTCGGGGGCTCACCTTCGGAGGTTGGGGTGGCGGCCGCCGGGTCGGTTCGGCTAAGATGACGGCCTCCCGAGCGGGAGTAACTCAGCTGGCAGAGTGTCTGCTTCCCAATGAGAGCGTGACCCTGCCGGAGGGCTAGCCCTCCGGATACCCCAAACGCGACGTTCTCGGGGATCCCCCGGATCAACACATAAATGCACGTTTATGTGTTAATCCGGGGGATCCGTCCCGACCGCACCGATCCCAGCGCGAGCGAGCGCGTCAGGCGATCATGTGAGCGGCTGCAGAGCCGCGCCTCTACCCGTGCGGCCCGCAACCACCACGGCCCCGGCGGTAACGAGCGACACGACACCAGCGCCAGCCATCCCGGCGGCAAGCCCGGCTGTGGCGGAGATGAAGCCGACCAGCGGCGGGTACACCAGCGCCCCGACGACCGCCGATGCAGCGAGCACCGCAGCAACGAAGCTGGTCCGGTCCGGGTAGCGGGCCCCGCCGATCGCCATGATCGTGGGGTAGATGGGGCCGGCGGCGAAACCGGCGACCGCGAAGAGCACCAGCCGAAGTGGCAGCACCGGGAGGGCGACAGCCGACAGGATCGCCGCGCCGGCGATCGTCGCCATCCCGATGGCGAGCGTGTCCGGGCTCAGCCGCTCCCCGATCCGGCCGAAGACGAGGCGCCCCAGCGCGAGGCCGGCCCAGAACAGCGAGAGCGTAAGGGTCGCAAGGCCGACGGGCGCCTCCGAAAGGAAGAGGACCACCCAGGACGTGACACCCATCTCGGTGGCGATGTAGCAGGCGATCGCGAGCGCGAGCGCCGCCAGCGGCAGGAACGCGGCTGTCGATGCTGGTCCGGGACGGCGTGCAGACGTGCCATCCACCGCCGTCGCCTCCACGCCCGATCCACGCCTACCCGACGGCATCGGGACGACGGCCAGCGCCACGCCGACAAGCGCGGCGGCAACGGCGGACCCGAACGCGACCCATTGCCAGGCGAGTTCGCGCTCGAGCAGCTGGCCGATGGCAAGCGGCGCCACGAGCGCCCCGATGGCCACCCAGAGGTGGAGCCGGTTGAGCATGGTGGTTCGCTCGCCCGGGTAGAGGTCCATGAAGAGCGCGTTCACGCCGGAGTCGATGATGCCAGCCCCCACCCCGAGCACCATGAATCCCACCACGAACAGTGGCCACGCCGGTGCGACGGCGCAGGCTGCCATGCCAGCGGCGATGAGCAGAGGACCACTCCCCAGGATCCCTCGGCGTCCCGCCGCACCGCGACCGTGCCCACGAGCAGGGTCCCGCCGACGTAGACGGCGTTGTAGGCGAGGTACCCCAGTCCCATCGCAGCATCGTCGATCGAGAAGGCCGCCTCGACCTCCCGGACGAGCGACGGAACCAGAAGGATCGTCCAGCCGAGCAGGAAGAAGGCAGCGAAGCCGGCGCGTCGCGCGCCCGACGGACTCTCCATCAGGCTACGCGGACCGAGCACCCCGTCCGGGCAGACTCGGCGACCGCGAGGGCCACGGCCAGGGACCGCAGCCCGTCCTCCCCCGACACCAGCGGGCGCCCGTGCCCGCGGACAGCTGCCGTGAACGCCTCGATGCCGTACCGGTAGAGGTCGGTGCGCTCTCCGACGTCGACCGGCTCGAGCTGGTCGCCGCGCCGGATGGAAACCCCTCCCTCGGGCGCCTGCCGCAGGACCTCGTTGCCGATCAGCGAGCCCTCCGTGCCGTGGATCTCGACTGCCGTCGGCGACCCCGCGATCGTGTAGGCGTCGTGGAATGACACGAGCACCCCGCTCCGCATGCGCATGACGCCCATCAGCGCGTCCTCGACCCCGGGCCCGCCGAACCGCTGAGTCGCGGCGAAGGCCGTGACCTCCGCGACCTCGTCACCAGTGAGGAAGCGGATCGTGTCGGCATCGTGCGTGGTGAGATCGAGGATCGCGCCGCCCCCGGCATCCGGGCTCGTCGTCCGCCAAGTCTGGAGGAACGGCGGCAGCAGGATCGCGTGATGAATGCGGATGGCGAGCGGCGCACCGATGGCCCCCTCGACCAGCAGCCTGCGCATCGCTCGGAGCGTCGGGCCGTTGCGCATGTGGTGGTCCACGGCGAGGACGACGCCCGCCCCGGCGCAGGCGTCCACCATCTCGCGGCCCTCCTCGAGCGTGCGCGCGATGGGCTTCTCGCACAGGACGTGCTTGCCGGCCGCCGCGGCGGCGATGACCTGTGGGTGATGCAGCTCGTTGGTGCTGCTGACGTAGACCGCCTCGACGGCCGGGTTCGCGAGAAGCCCGTGGAAGCTGCCGTAGGCGGCCGCGATGCGGTTGCGGGCGGCGTAGCCGCGTGCCCGTCCGAGGTCCCGGCTCGAGACCGCGACCGCCTCGGCGCCGCTCTCCCGCAGCGCCGGCAGCACCCAGTCCTCCGCGATCCAACTGGCGCCGATGAGGCCCCATCGGAGCGGGCTTGTCACTCGACGCCCTCGGGGAGCATCGAGCGGACGTAGGAGGCGGCGCTACCGAACGTTTCGTTGAGGTAGTCGAGCGACCAGCCGAGAGTGCCGTGGCACTTGAGGGCGGCGACGCCCTCGTACCCCACGGCCGCCAGGGTCCGCAGGAGCACGCGGTGGTCGAGGGTGCCGTCCGGCCGCGGCAACTGCTCCTCGCCGGGCCCGAACATCAACCCGTCGACGCCGCGCCGGTACGAGCGGCTGATGTCCCAGACGTAGTAGTGGAAGAGCTTCTTGCGCTCGGCGAGGTAGGCGATCGCCTCGCTGATGGTCTCGTTGGTGACCCAGAGGTGGGCCGGCGCTACGCACACACCGACGTACGGGGTGTCGAGGTCCTCGAGGAGCCGCTTGATTTGGGCGAGCGTGTCAACGCCCTCCTGCCATCGCTCCCCTTCGTGGCCCCCCTCCTCCATGTCGGCCGTGAACGGCACGGTGATGTGGTTCTCCACCGCAATCCGCACGCCGTACCGCTCGCACGTCGGCAGGAGGGCGGGGAGGCTCTCGCCGACGAAGTCGACGTAGTTGGCCTCGCAGTCGAAGACGACCATGTCGATGTCGAGGTCGGCCGCGAACCGGATGCGGTCGAGCATCTCCTGCCTCGATTTGCCGTACATCGTGAGCGCCGTCGGGCGAATCGAGTACTTCGCCAGGAGGGACTTGATGGCCGCCGTGTCGTCCCCCGGGTTCACGTGGTGGGCCAGTGGCGCCGCCGACGACCACAGGTTCACGTCGCGGAAACCCATGTCCGCGAGCGACCGCAGGGCCTCCTCGAGGGAGTAGTCGTGGTAGGGCGTGATCTCGGCGCCGAACCGGTACATGTTCGCCTCCTCCGTTCGCGATCAGGTGGGCCCGCCTGCCCGCCCCTCGCGGACGAGGCGGGTGAGCTCGGGAAGGATCGTGTGCAGGTCGCCGACGACGCCGAGGTCGCAGAAGCCGAAGATGGGGGCGGTCGCGTCGGTGTTGATGGCGACGATCAGGCTGGACTTCTCCATGCCCACGCGGTGGGCGAGCGACCCGGAGATGCCGCACGCGAGGTAGAGCCTCGGGCGGACTCGGGTCCCGGTCTGGCCGACCTGGTGCGCCTGCGGGTACCACCCCCGGTCCACGATCGGCAGGCTGACGCCGACGGCGCCGCCGAGGGCCTCGGCGAGGTCCTCGAGCAGGCCGAGGCTCGCGCGATCGCGGAGGCCCCGTCCGCCGGCCACGACCACGTCTGCGGTCGCGATGGGCGCACGGCCGCTGGCCCGGGCGGGCTGGCGCTCCACGACGCGCGCCGCCGTCGACGCCTCGCGCACGGCGACGTCGATCTCCCGGGTCTCGCACGCTGCCCCGATGTCGACGGGTTCGGCGGTCCCGACCCGGAACACGGCGAGGGCGGTCTCCGATGTCCAGCCGACGTCGACGGCGATCGAGTCGTCCAGGGCTAGCCGGTGACCGGTCGCGACTCCGTCGCGCTCCTCGATCGCGATCAGGTCCCAGTTCACGCCGGCCCCAAGGCGAGCGGCGAGGCCAGCGGCGACCTCTGCCGCCAGCGGCGAGTTCTCGAACAGCACCGGCCGTGGCCCGGTCTCGCGGAGGAGCTGCTCGATCGCGTCCACGTGCGGTGCGCCGATCTCGGCGCCGAGTCCCGGGTCCTCGGCCCACCACCCCGTGCTGGCGCCCCACTGGCCCAGGCCGTGCGCCGCGTCCGCCGCCCCGGGCCCGCCGACGTACGCCGCGGCGATGCCGAACGCCTTCCGCCCGACGGCGAGAAGGCCGAGCGAGCCCACGGTGGGCTGGCCGCCGGCGAGCTCGATGAAGACGAGCGGCTCGCTCATGCCATGCCCCGCTCCGTGAGGAGCTGGTAGAGCCACGCCGCGGCGTGGCCGTCGTCCTCGATGATCCGTCCGGGCTTCCGCCCCGGCGGCGGGGCACCGACCCCCAACACCTCCGTCCGCGACCCCGCGCTGCCGCAGACGGCAGGGTCGAGGCCGAGATCCGCGGCAGAGCGCAACAGGATCTCGCGCTTCCTCGCCACGAGCACGTCACGGAACGTCGGGTAGCGGGGCGCGTTCACCGGGCCGGAGAGCGCGACCACACAGGGCAGCGGGGCCTCCAGCACCACGACGCCGTCGGTGGTGGTCCGGCTTACTCGCGCGCGGCCGTCCGTGACCTGGATGCCGCGGGCACCGGAAAGGAGGGGCTGGCCCAGGAACTCGGCGACGGCGGCCCAGAGCATGGCGCCACCGCCGTCGGCGGACAGGGCGCCGAAGACCACGAGCCCCGGCGCCTCCTGGGCGATGAGCGCGGCGAGGACCCGCGCAGTGGCCACCACGTCCGCGCCCGCGAACGCAGGATCGGCTGCCATGACGGCCCGGTCCGCCCCCATGGCGAGGGCAGCGCGGAGCCCCTCCGCCCCCCCGGCCGGGCCCATCGCGACCGCCACGACCTCGCCTCCCCCGACAGCCTCCCGGACGACCAGCGCCTCCTCGACCGCGTGGGCGTCGGCCGGGTTCATCTCCGATGCGCCGCTGCGGTCGAGCCGGAAGGTCGCGGGGTCGAGCCGCGCCTTCACCGCCGCACGGGGGACGATCTTGGTAGGGACACAGATCCGCAGCACTTGACTATGAGCTCCACTGCAAGTTCGTGCGCCTCGAGCAGGACGGCCTCCACGAGGCGGGGCGCCGAGGCCTCGCCCACAACGACGGGTCCCGGTCAGGCCCGAAGACCGCGCAGATGGCGACGGCGAGGCCGCTCGCCTCGGCGGCCGAGCGGATCCCGCCCGCGGTGAGGAGCGCGGGGTCCTCGACGCAGACCTCGATCGCATCTAGCCCCATCTCGGCGACGCGGCGGTAGGCGTCCCGCTCGCGTTCCGAGAACGGCGACGCCATGGTGAAGGAGCTGAGTCCCAGCGCGTATCGCGACATTTCCCGCCTCACAAACGCATGGCCACTTGGTGGGCCTCGAGGATCACCGTCTGGATCAGCCTGGGTGCGGATGCATCCCCGATCCGGAACAGCTCCGGGCGGGCGTCCGGCGGCAGCGCCGCGACGCGGTCGGCCAGCGCGAAGTAGAGGTCGTCGCGCGACGCGCGCGGCCAGACGGGCACGACCGCGTCCGCCTCGATCCGGCGGGCCGTCCCGTTGAGGGCGTCGACGACGGCGACGCCGCCCTCGTCGATCGCCGTCACCTCGGTCAGCGCGGTCATCCGGATCCCCTTCTCCCGGGCGCGCTGGAGGAACATGGCGCGCGTGCTCGCCTCGAGGCCGAAGCCGGGCTCGGTGCGCGCGGTGACGATCTCGACCCGGCAGCCGCGGTCCGCGAGCCACTCGGCCGTTCCCGCAGCCTCCCAATGGCCGTGCGCGTCGATCACCACCACGCGCTCGCCGGGGAGGGGGGCGCCGGACAGCACCTCGTCCGAGGACCGGACGTTCCTGCCATCGAGCCCTGGCAGGCGGTTGGGCACCTGGAGCCCGCGCTCGCGCGCGGTGGAGCCGGCGTCCGGGTCCGCTGGCGATCCGCGGCGGCCGGCCGGCAGGTCGGGCTGCGAGCCGGTCGCCACCAGGATCACGTCGGCCCCCATCTGCAGGAGGCCGTCGGCGTCGGCGTCAGCATTCAGCCAGACCTCGACGCCGAGCCGCTGGACGGCCGACTCGAGGTAGGCCACCACCTCCGCCACCTCCTGGTGGAGGGGCTGCAGCGCGGCGAGGCGGATCTGGCCACCGAGAGCGTCCGACCGCTCGAGCAGCGTGACCCGGTGCCCGCGGCGAGCGGCGATCTCGGCCGCCTTCAGCCCCGCCGGCCCGCCTCCGACCACGACGACGCTTCGCTGGACCGGCGCCGTCGTCACGAGACGCTCCGCATAGAGGCGCTCCTGCCCGGCTCCCGGGTTCTGGATGCACCGAATGGGCTTGACCTGCATGACCTGGTGAATGCAGCCGTCGTTGCATCCGATGCAGGCGCGGATCTCGTCCGCCCGGTTCTCCGCGACCTTCCGGGGCAACTCCGGATCGGAGATGAGGGGCCGCGCCATGCCGATCAGGTCGGCCTCGCCAAGCTCGAGGATCCGCTCGGCGAGCCCGGGCTCCTTGATCCGCCCGAAGGCGATCACCGGCAGGCTCGACTGCTTCTTGAGGGCACGGTTCAGCGGGCGGAAGTACCCCTGCTCCACGGCGGCCGGCGGGATCTCCATCCAGAACGACGAGAACGTCCCCGCGTCGCTGTTGAAATAGTCCACGAGGCCGCTCGCCTCGAACGCCTCGGCCATGCGCAGGCCGTAGTCGAGCCCGTAGCCGAAGGGCGTGTACTCGTCGAGGCACAGCCGGACGCCAATCGGGACGGCGTCGCCGACGGCGCGGCGGATCGCGGCGAGGCATTCGAGCGGCAGGCGCATGCGCTTCTCGAAGGTGCCGCCATAGGCGTCGGTCCGCCGGTTGAAGAAGGGCGACGCAAACGAGCGGAGCAGGCCGTCGTGCGCGATCTTGACCTCGATGCCGTCGGCGCCCGTCGCGACGATGTTGCGGGCGGCGTCCCCGAAGCCCTTGACCGTGCGCGCGATATCGTCAAGGTCCATGGCCCGCGTCGTGTGGTGGCTCGACGGCTCGGGCATCTGCGTGGGCGCCCAGAGCACCGGCGGCGGCTCGGTCAGCGACGTGTGCCCCGCGTGCGTGACCTGGCCGAAGATCCGGGCGCCGTTGGCGTGGACCTCGTCCACGATCCGGCTGTACGCCGGAATGAAGTCCGTCTCCCACGCCTTGATGTAGTGGGGGGCCATCATGCCCTCGGCCATGACCGTCATGTGCCCGTCGATGATCAGCCCGACGCCCCCCATCGCGCGCTCCACGAGGTAGGCGTGGAGGGTGTCGTTGGGCATCGAGTCGCCCTGCATCAGCGCGGTGAAGTGAGGCTGGAAGACGAACCGGTTCCGGAGCTCAAGCCGCCCGAGCGCGAATGGCGAGAGCAGGTTGGGGAAGGCGGAGCGGGCGGCGGGGTCGATGATCACGGAATGGCCTCGTCCACGGCCCGGAGGATCGCGGCGATCGCGGTCTCGGCGAGGGCGTGATCCTCCTCCATGCCGCAGGAGCCGGACACGCCAACCGCGCCTACGAGCTCGCCGCCGAGCCGCACGGGCACGCCACCGCCGAGGATGGAGAGCCCAGCCACCTTCAGGACCCCCGAGCGCAGCTGCGGGGTGTCCGCGACGCTGGACCACATCTCGTTGGTCGCGAGGCCGTTGCCAGCCGCCGAGACGGCCTTGTCCCGAGCGTGCTGCGCCGACTGGATGGGGGCGCCGTCCATGCGGTCGTAGCTCACGACGTGACCCCCGGGATCCACGACCGCCACGCAGCAGCGGCAGTCGATAGCCTCGGCTTGCGCGATCGCGGCCTCGATGCCGGCCCGTGCGGCGGCCCGGCCAACAGCGCGTGTGGTGACGAGACCGGTCATTGCATGCCTCCTCAGCGCGGCGCCCCGCGCTCTGCGTCGGCGTCAATCGGCAGGCGGACCCCGACGGCCCGCCGCCACAGGTCGAGCGTGCGCATGTTCCCGAGGATGTCGTCAAGCGTGTACTCGGGCGCCTCGGTCCGACCCTCGCGGGCGTAGTCGACCACGCGGTCCGCCTCGATCGTGTAGGCGCCCTGGCTCACGTCGATCGATACCTGGCGGTCCGGCTCGCCCCGGCGCTCGATCAGGATCCGCGGCTCGCCGCCGAAGCGGTCCGGCCTGAGCGGCAGGTAGGGTGCCGGGAGTCGGATGAAGCCCTCGCTGCCGGTCAGGAGGACCGTCTTGTCGATCTCCGTGCGGAAGGAGCCCGAGATCGCCGCCGAGAGGCCGCCCTCCCACCAGAGCAGGCCGGCCGCGTCGAGGTCGATGCCCTCCGTCGGGTGGAGGAGCCCGGCCCCGAAGACCCGGTCCGGGTCCCGGAAGCCGACGCCCGCCGCGGCGCCCGCCAGCCGCCGCGCCATCGACACCGTGTAGCAGCCGTTGTCGAGGATCGCGCCTCCTGCGAGGTCCCCTCGGTAGTAGTAGGTGGCGCCCGGTTCGGGGCCGGCGTCGAATCCCCAGTCGAGCTTCATCATCCGGAGGTCGCCGATCTCGCCGCCGGCGATGAGCTCGGCGAGCCGGGCGGTCTGCGGGTGGACGCGGAACGCGAAGCCCTCCATCAGGAAGACCTTCGCATCCCGCGCCGCCTTGACGGCGCGCTCGGCGCCGGCCGCGGTCACCGCGATCGGCTTCTCGCACAGTATGTGCTTCCCGGAGGCGGCGGCCTCGACGACCAAGTCCACGTGGATGTGGTGGGGGGTCGAGATGTAGACGAACTCCACCGCCGGATCCGCGAGCAGGGCAGCGTACGAGCCGTACGCACGCTCCACCCCGTACTGCGCGGCAAACGCATTCGCCTTCCCTTGGTCGCGGCTCGCGACGGCGTCGAGTCTGGCGCTCGACGACGCCGCGAGCCCCGCGGCGAACGTGTGCGAGATGCCGCCGAGGCCCAGGATCCCCCAAGAGGCGCGCGAGGTCATAGCTGTCTCCCGTGGCGCAGGCGGGCGGGCCCCGCCCGAAGGCCTCGCCCGGGCGGGCCGCGGAGCGGCCCGCCCGGGGTCGGTGGAGGAGCGGCGACTAGCGGGCTGATGGGCGAACGTCGGCCGGGATCGCCGCCTTCTCGCCCGGGTCGGGGAACGCCCGGACCATCTGGGGCGGCCACTGGACCTTGCCCATGACGGCGAAGGCGGTGGCGCCCGAGCAGGCCGGGATGTTGTTGGCCAGGAGGTTCATGTTCGCGAACGCGAGCGTCCCGAACTTGATCGCCTCCTTGAACTGCGGCGGGATGCCGTACTCGTCCGACGTCGTGAGGCGGATCCCGTGGGCGCCGAGGTCCTCCCGGAGGTGGGCCATGAGCACCGGGTTCCGCGTGCCGCCGCCGCTCGCGATCAGGGTGTCGACGCCGGAGATGTCGCCCACGAGCTCGGTGACCGCCTTCGTGATCGACAGCGGCGTGAACCGCGTGAGGGTGGCGATGATGTCCTCGTTGGGGATCTTCTTCCACGTCTGGATGATGTTGTCCGCCCACTCGGAGCCGAAGTCGGGCGTCCAGTCGCTGCGCGGCGTCTTCCGAGCGTAGAAGG
>JAKAMV010000165.1 GCA_021812735.1 Chloroflexota bacterium
CCCCGAACCGGCTGCGCGAGGCCGGGCTCGTCTATGCCTGCTCGTGCACGCGCACGACGTTCGCGGCCTGGGAGGCGGACCACGGGCGGCCCTGGCGCGGGATCGGCTGCCCGGGCGGCTGCCGCGCGACGGGGCAGGACGACCCCGCCGGACCGACCGCGACACCGGCGACGCCGGGGCCGGCGCTGCGGGTGGCCCTGGGTGCGGGCACCGAGCGCTGGGTGGACCTCCTGGCCGGGCCGATGGCCGACGAGCCGTCCGCGAGCGGCGACCTGCTGGTGCGCGACCGGGCGGGCAACTGGACCTATGCGTTCTGCGTGGTGGTGGACGACGCGGCGAACCACGTGGATCTCGTCGTGCGGGGCCGGGACCTCCTGGCCGCGACGCCGGCCCAGATCCGCCTGGCCCGCCTGCTGGGCCGCTCCGTCCCGCCCCAGTTCCTGCACCATCCCCTCGTGCGGCGCGTCTCCGGCCAGAAGCTGTCCAAGGCCGAGCGCGACACGGCGGTGCGCGAGATGCTCGACGCGGGCTCGACGCCGGCAGAGCTGTTCGGGCGGGCGGCGCGCCTCGCCGGGCTGCGCGAGCGGGCGACGCCGATCGAGCCGGCGGCGCTCGGCGCGCTGTTCCGCGCCTGACCCGCGGGCGGCCTTCGGGGCGGACCGGCGCGGCGCCGGACGCGCGGCGCCGTCGCCACCGCCTACAGCGAGGAGGGCTGGCCCTGGGCCGGGGCGCCGGCCTGCGCGCGCCGGGCGAACCGATCGCTGGCGATGTCGTCCTCGGTGACAGCCCACGCGGGCTCGGACACGGGGGCGAGGAGGTGGGCGAACCAGCTGACGAGGTCAGCGATGCCGTTGCGCAGGTTCATGACGAGTGTCTCCGATCTGCTGCGGGCGCTTCGGCCCGGCGGGTTTCAGGTGGTGGGACGGCGGCGGCGGCCGCCGGGGATCCCGCGAGCTCCATGAGTCGCGCGAGGATCTGGCCCCGCTGGTCGCCGGTCGGCGCCGCGAAGCCCAGGAGGTCGGCCATCCACAGCCCGTCGGCGGCGAGGGCCACGATCATCGCGTCCGCCTCGGGAAGGCCGTCGCGGGCCATCTGCTGGCGCCAGCCGGCGTACCGCTCGCGAAGCGGGTCGGCGAGCACCGGGTTGGAGGCCATCGCGGCCAGCAGGCCCGTCGCTGCCGCGCTGTCGCTGGGGCCCCCGAGCGGCGCCGTGGCGTGGAGGTAGGCGCGGGTCCAGCGGCCGCGCGGCTCGGGGTCGGCGGCCATCGCGGCCTCGAGCGTGGCGCTGAAGTCGGCCAGGTGGCGCTCGACCATCGCGGTGACGAGCGCCTCCCGGGAGATGAAGTGGTACAGCAGCCCGCCCTTGCTCGTGCCCGCCTCGACGGCCACGGCATCGAGCGTGAGGTGTCCGACCCCGTCGCGCCGGACGATACGCTCGGCGGCGGCGAGGAGCTGGTCTCGGCGAGCGGGTCGGGACACGTGGCCTCCATGACTGTACCGTCTGGTCGGTATAGTAATGGATGCGTTCGGGACCGGTCAAGTGCCCCCGGTCCGGTTCAGATCGGCGGTCGCCTCCAGCCGCCGGAGGCCGCTTCCACCTGGCGCGCCGCCGCGAGGGCGAGGTCCTCGCGCCAGGGCGCCGCGACCAGCTGCACGCCGATCGGCAGCCGCCCGTCCTCCGTCGAGCCGCCGCGGACGACCACCGCGGGCAGGCCCGTGAGGTTGTGGACGTCGCTGTAGGTGTCACCGAACCAGTCGGCGTTGCTCTCGCCATGGCGGATCGCGGCCTGCGGCATGGCGGGGCAGACGATGACGTCCACGTCAGCCATCCAGCGGCGGAACGCGGCTCGGATCGCGTCCGCCCGCTCGAGCAGCGCGGTGAGCTCGGGTCCGGGCAGCGCCGTGGCCGGCGACAGCCAGCCGCGCGTGTCGTACGAGCCCATGCCGGGGGTGCCGGCGCCGGCGATGAGCCGCTGCAGCCACGCCCAGCCGTCGGCGCGGATCATCGCGTCCCAGACCTGCCACGCCGCTGGCAGGCCCGGCGGCACCTCGCGACGCACGACGGCGCCAGCCTCCGCCAGCGCGCTGACGGCCGCCTCGACCGCGCTCGCGGTGGCCGGCGTCGGCGTCCGGATCCCGTTGTCCGCGAACGCCACGACCCGCAACCCCCGGACGTCGCGCCGCTCGAGGTCCGGCATGGCCACCGGCGCCACCTGCGGGTCCTCGCCGTCCGGCCCGGCGATCACCGGCAGCACCAGGGCGAGGTCGTCCACGCGCCGCGCCATCGGGCCGAGCTGCGTCAGGGGGCCCAGAATGCCCCGATAGTCGGGCCAGTGGCCGGTGCGCGGGACGCGGCCGCTGGTGGGCTTGATCCCTGCGATCCCGCACACGTGGGCAGGCTGGCGGATGGAGTCGCCGGTGTCGCTGCCGATGTCGAACGGCGATCCGCCGGCAGCGACGATGGCACCCGGGCCGCCGCTCGACCCGCCCGGCGTGCGCTCGAGGTCGTACGGGTTGTTCGTCCGGCCGTACACGTCGTTGTCGGTCTCGTCGGACCAGGTGAACTCGGGCGTGTTCGTCTTGCCGAGCAGGATGGCGCCGGCGGCCCGCAGCCGCGCGGCCACCGTGGCGTCGCGGCTCGGCACCCGGTCCCGCCAGCCGACCGTGCCTGCCGTCGTGACCAGGCCGGCGGTGTCGATGGAGTCCTTGAGCGTGAACGGGACGCCGTGGAGGGGCCCCAGCGGCTCGCCGTGCGCGAACGCCTCGTCCGCGGCCCGCGCCCGGCCACGCGCGTCGGGGGCGAGCCGGACCACCGCGTTGAGCGCCGCGTTGACCTCCTCGATGCGCGCCAGGCAGGCGTCCACGGCCTCGGCGGAGCTGACGTCGCCGGCGCGGATGCGTCGCGCCAGGTCGGCGGCGGGCTGGAAGCAGAGGGCGTCGTCGTCCATGGCCACGAGTCTACGACGGTCCGGACCCCAGTTCGGGACCGCGCGCCCACCCGGGCCCGTCGAACAGCTCCGGACGATGCGTCAGGACCAGGAGGGTCCGGCCCGCAGCCGCCGACGGCAGCTCCGCGGCGAACGCCCGGGCCGCGGGCTCGTCGAGATGCTCAGTGGGCTCGTCGAGGATCAGGACGCGCACGTCGGCGAGCAGCGCCCGGGCCAGCGCCAGCCGCTGCCGCTGGCCGCCGGACAGCCTCGCCCCGTGCTCCCCCACCGGCGTCGCGAGCCCAGCCGGGAGCGAGCGGACGAACCCGAGCAACCCCGCCGCGGCGAGCGCCGCGGCGAGATCGGCATCGGTGGCTCCCGGCCGGGCGAGGCGCAGGTTGTCGCCCAGCGTCCCGTCGAACACGTGGGGGTCCTGCTCGCACAGGCCCGTGGCCCGCCGGGCGTCGTCCCCGGCGAGCGAGGTGACGTCCACGGCCACACCACCCGGGCCAACCAGCGCCAGCGATCCGCCCGCCGGATCGAGGAACCGCAGGCAGGCGGCCGCCAGGGTGGTCTTCCCGCTGCCACTGGGGCCGGTCACCACGAGACGGGACCCGGCCGGCACGTCGAGATCGAGCGGCCCCAGGGCGTCGGCCTCGGCGCCCGGATACCGGACGCGGAGTCCGCGCGCGCGCAGGCCGAGCGGACCGTCGGGGACGGCGGCCGGGATCGCCGGCTCGCGCACCGGCTCGGGCCGTGCGAGGAGCTCGGTGACACGGCCGGCCGAGGCGGCCAGGCCGGGCAGCAGCCGGGCAGCGGGCGCCAGAGGGGTCACCACCTCGTGGACGGCGATCGGCGTGAGCGCCACCACGGCCAGCGCCACGCCGTCGAGACTCCCGGCCCGCACCGCGGCGATCCCGGCCGCCAGCGACAGCCACACCGCGCCGCCCGACGCGATGCCGGCGACCAGCGTCCCGGTTCCGGCTCCCAGCGCCGAGCGCCGCTCCGCGGCGGCGAGCCTGGCGTCGGCTGCGCGCACCGTCTCCAGCGCCCGGGGGGCAGCGCCGAGCGCCATGAGCTCGGGCGCGCCGCGCAGCGTCTCGAGCGCCGCCTCGGCGAGCGCGCCGCCGGCCGCGGCCAGCGCCCGCTCGGCGCGCCGGGCAACCAGCGCCGCCGCAGCCGGGCCGCCGATCGCGGTCAGCAGCACGGTCAGCGCCAGCACCACGCCGGCCGCCGGCAGGAGCCCGCCCACCAGCAGGACGGCGCCCGCGGTGGCGATCCCCGCCGAGGCGCCCGGAAGCAGCACGCGCAGCCACAGGTCGGCAAGGCCGTCCACATCGCCGACGAGCCGCGCCAGGAGATCGCCGGTCCGGAGCTCGGCGAGGCCCGCCGGCGCCAGGCGCGCCAGCCGCGCGTACGTGGCCCCGCGCAGCTCGCCCAGGACGCGGAACGCCGCGTCGTGCGCGGCCAGCCGCTCGGCGTAGCGCAACACGCCCCGGCCGATGCCGAACGCCCGGACGGCGGTGACGGCGAGCATGAGGGCGAACATGGGCGGCTGCTCGGCCGCCTTCGAGATCAGCCAGGCCGACGTGGCCGAGAGGCCGATGGCGCAGGCAGCGGCGCCCGTGCCGGCGAGAACGGCCAGCAGCAGGCGGCCGGTGACGGGGCGACCGAAGCGAAGGACCGCCACGAGCGCCCTCATGCGGGCACCGATCCCGGTTCCGACCGGCTGGCCACAGGTCCGGACGCGTCGCCCTCGGCCGCCGGCGCCGCGAGAGACGCCCAGCGAACCGCGACGGTTCGGTCCGCCTCCGCGACGGCTCCCGGCCGGTGCGCGACCAGGACGACGGCCGCGCCACGCGACGCCTCGGCGCGGATGGCGGCGAGCACCCGCGCCTCGGCCTCCGCGTCGAGACCGGCGGTGGGCTCGTCGAGCAGGAGCAGGGACGCGCGCCGCGCGAGCGCACGGGCGACGCCCACGCGCCGCCGCTCGCCGCCGGAGAGGCCCGCTCCGCGCTCGCCGACGGCGCGACCGAGCGGCAGGTCGCCCAGGCCGACCGCGGCCAGCGCTGCCGCCACGGAGCCGTCGTCCGCGTCCGGCGCCCCGAGGCGAACGTTGTCCGCCACCGACCCGGGCGTGAGGTAGGGGACCTGCGGGACCCAGGCGATCCGGTCCTGCCAGGCGCGCGGGTCGAGCGCCGCGACGTCCGTGGCGGACCCGTCAGCGCCGCGCACGGTCACGCGCCCGGCCGTGGGCGCGGCGAAGCCCAGGATGGTCGCGAGCAGGGTGCTCTTGCCGGCCCCGCTCGGCCCGGTGATCGCGACCAGCTCGCCGGGCCGGACGTCGAGCGTGGCGCAGGCGGGCGCCACCAGCTCACGGCCCGGCTGCTCCACGGACACGCCCTCGACCGTCACCGAGCGGATGCGGTCCGGCGGACGCACGCCGCCGGTGCGGTCCCGGGCGACGGCTGCGGCGTCGAGCAGGGCGAACGCGTCGCGGGCGGCGGCCACGCCCTCCTCGGCCGCGTGGAACTCGGATCCCAGGCGCCGCAGCGGCAGGTAGGCCTCGGGCGCGAGGACGAGGGCGAACAGGCCCACCTCGAGGCCGAGCTCGCCGTTCTGCAGGCGCAGCCCGACGCCCACCGCCACGAGCGCCACGGAGATTGTCGCGAGCAGCTCGAGGACCATCGCCGACAGGAAGGCGACGCGCAGGGTGGCGATCGTCGAGACGCGGTAGGCGTCGGTCACCCGCCGGAGGGTGGCCACCTGCGCCTCCGCGCGGCCGAACGCGCGGAGCGTCGGCAGGCCGGCGACGACGTCGGCGAAACGGTGCGCCAGGCGCCCGAGCGCGGACCACCGCCGGTCGCGGTAGGTCGCGGACATCCGGCCGATGAGGGCCATGAACAGCGGGATGAGCGGCACCGTGAGGGCCACGGTGAGGGTGGCCACGAGATCCACGAAGGCGAGGCACGCGATCACGGCCACCGGCACGATGATGGCCAGCACCAGCTGCGGCACGTACCGGGCGTAGTAGCCGTCGAGCGCGTCCAGGCCGCGGGTCACCAGGAGTGCCGTCCGGGCGATGGAGCGGTCCGCGGCCAGGCGCGGGCCCTGCGCGACCGCGGCGGCCAGCACCCGCGCCCGGAGGTCCGCTTTGACCCGGCCGCTGATCCGGATGGCGACCAGCTCCGATGCCCATGAGAGGCCGGCGCGCCCCGCGAGCACGAGCGCCAGCGGGGCGAGGGTCCAGGCGAGCGACCCCACGTCCGCCTGGTGCAGGAACGCCGCGCTGATGGCGTGCGCCAGGAGCCACGCCTGCGCCACGGCAAGGGCGGCCCCGAGGACGCCGATCGCCACCGCCGCGACGAGGGCGGCGGTGGCGATCCCCCCTGCGGTGAGGAGACGGCGGTGCGTGGTCATCGGCCGGGGACGCGGCCGGGACACGTCAGGACTTGGCCGCGGGCCGGTCCACCGAGACGCGCTTGCGGAAGATGTAGTAGGTCCAACCCTGGTAGATCAGGACGATGGGCGTGAAGATCACGGCCACGATCGTCATGATCCCGAGGGTGTAGGGCGTGGACGAGGCGTTGGTGATCGTCAGGCTGTAGGCCGGGTTGGTCGAGGACGGCATGACGTCGGGGTACAGGGCGGCGAACAGGCTCACCACCGCCAGCGCGAGCGTCACGCCGGTCAGGAGGAAGGCCCAGCCCTCGCGCCTGACGCGGTTGGCGACCAGCGCCACGACGAACGCGAGCGCGGCCACGACCGACGTCACCTCGGACAGCGTCGAGCCGCGCTGGGCGTTGGCCCAGCCCAAGAACGCCACGGCGATGACGGCCGCGACGATGCCGACGGGCATGACCAGCGCGTTGGCCCGCGCCCGAAGGTCGCCCTCGGTCTTGAGCGCCAGGAACGTCAGGCCGTGGGTCAGGAACAGCGACAGGGTGGTCAGGCCGCCGAGCAGCCCGAACGGGTTGAGCAGGGTGAACAGGTCGCCGGTGAAGTTCTTGCTGGCGTCGATCGGGACGCCGGCCACGATATTCGCGAACGCCACGCCCCACAGCAGCGCGGGAATGAAGCTGCCGAGCGCGATCAGCATGTCCCAGCGCGTGCGCCACGCGTCAGGGCTGCGCTTGTTGCGGTACTCGATCCCGATGCCGCGGACGATCAGGCCGACGAGCAGCAGGAACAGCGCGAGGTAGAAGCCCGAGAACAGCGTCGCATACCACTCGGGGAACGCGGCGAACGTGGCGCCGCCGGCGACGATGACCCAGACCTCGTTGCCGTCCCAGACCGGGCCGATGGTGCGCAGCAGCGCGCGCCGCTCGGACTCGTTCTTGCCCAGGAACGGCAGCAGGATGCCGACGCCGAAGTCGAAGCCCTCGAGGAAGAAGTAGCCGATCCAGAGGACGGCGATCAGGGCGAACCAGACGGTGGTGAGGTCCATCTCCGCGTCCCCTAGTACCCGAAGCCGAGGTCTGCCTCGGCCTCATGCTCGAAGCTCTTGTCCGCGGCTGCCTCCGGCAGGCCGTCCCGGACGCGGCGGGCCATCAGGCCCACCATGACCACGGCCAGCGCGCCGTACAGCACCGTGAAGCCGACGACGGTGATCAGGACATCCAGCGTGGTCGAGGTCGGCGACACGCCCGCGGACGTCTGCATCAGGCCGAACACGATCCACGGCTGGCGGCCGATCTCGGTGAACAGCCAGCCGAAGCTGTTGGCGGCCAGCGGCAGGAAGGGCAGTGCCAGCGCGAGCGCCGCGGCACCCTTGGTGGGCAGCTTGCCCTTGCGCATCCGGAACAGGAACCACGCGGCCGCCAGGGCGGCGAGCGTCCCGGCGCCGATCATCAGGCGGAAGGTCCAGTAGGTGATCGGGATGCTGGGGACGTAGTCGCCGGGGCCGTAGGTCTGCTGGTACTGCGCCTGGAGATCGTTGACGCCCTGGACCTTGCCGTTGAAGTCGCCCGTGGCCAGGAACGACAGCACGTTCGGGATGCGGATGTCGACCAGGGTCTGCGTGCCGTCCAGCGACTTGATGGTGAGCAGCGAGAACGCCGCGGGCTGCTCGGTGTTCATCAGCGCCTCGCCGGCGGCGATCTTCATCGGCTGCTCGGCGGTCATGAGCTTGCCCTGCATGTCGCCCGTGACGGCCACCGCGAGACCCGCGATCAGCAGGATCACGGAGCCCACCTTGGCCGTGGCCCGGAAGGCGCCGTCGTCCTTGCCCGGGTGGCTGACCAGGCGCCACATGCCGACTCCCGCCACCAGCGCGCCGGCGGTGAGGAACGCCGCCGCCATCACGTGCACGAAGGTGATGACCGCCGTGTCGTTGGTCGCGACCGCCAGGAAGTCCTTCAGCTCGGCCCGGCCAGCCGCCGTGTTGACCACGTAGCCCACCGGGTGCTGCATCCACGCGTTGGCGGCGAGGATGAGGTACGCGGAGAGCGCGGTGCCCAGCGCGGCAATCCAGATCGTCGCGACGTGGACGCCCTTGGGCAGGCGGCCCCAGCCGAAGATCCAGAGGCCTAGGAACGTGGATTCGAGGAAGAACGCGAGCAGCCCCTCGATCGCGAGCGGGGCGCCGAAGATGTCACCCACGAACCGGCTGTAGCTGCTCCAGTTCATGCCGAACTGGAACTCCTGGACGATGCCGGTGACCACGCCGATGGCGAAGTTGATCAGGAACAGCTCGCCCACGAACCGGGTCAGGCGCAGGTACTGCTCCTTCCCGGTTCGGTACCACGCCAGGTGGAAGCCGGCCGTGATCCACGCCAGCCCCAGCGTCAGCGGGACAAAGAAGAAATGGTAGACAGTGGTGATCCCGAACTGCCATCGGGACAGCATCAGCGGATCCACAGGCGGCCCTCATCCTCCCCGAGCCCAACGGACTCGACTCTCGCGCAAGCATATCGGGCGCCGCCACTCAACCCCGGACGCCCAGCATCTCCCGTGCGTATCGTGCCCGGCCGGCCCGCCGAAACATGGTGCGACTGCATCAATTTCGGCTGAATCTCGGCCTGCCGGCCACCGCGCCCCCGGCTCAGACCAGCCCGCGGCGCATCGCCAGGAGCACGGTCTCGAGCCGACTGTGCGCGCCGAGCTTGCGCGCGATGCTGGCCGAGTGGTTGCGGGCGGTGAGCACGCTGATGGTCAGCCGCGCGGCGATCTCGTCAGTCGTGGCCCCCTGGGCGAGGAGGCGCAGGACCTCCAGCTCGCGACGGGTCAGCACCTCGGCCAAGGGCTCATGGTCCGGGCCCGGGGGCGCCGGCTCCGCCGGCCTCGGCACGAGGGCGTCCATCGGCGTGTCGCGCATCAGGTGGACGACGTGGAAGGCCCCGTCATCCTGGCCCTCGATGACGAGGACCGTGTTCGACAGGCTCCGCACAGCCCCGTCGCGGGCGTGGGCGATGACGTCGTAGCTGGCGGTCCCCCGCAGTCGGCGTGCGTTCCGGGTGACCGAGCAGTTGCGGCCGCAGACCGGGTGGCCGTCGGGCTCGCGACCCATGACGACCTGGTAGCACGTGCGCCCGATGGCCTCCTCGGGCGAGAAGCCGAGCAGGCGCTGGGCGGCGCTCGACCAGGCCACGATGCGCTGCCGGTCGTCGGTGACGAACATGCCCTCGGTGGACGCCAGGCGCCCCAGCCACGGATCGGTCACAGTCCCCGAATCGTGGCGCGGGACCCCGTCCCCCACGGGCGCCGTCACCCCCGGCTCGGCGGCGATCGGCGCATGGCGGGCGGTGCGGGCCATCAAGGTTCCTCGTGCGGGCTGCTGGCGCCGACAGGCGCCCCCAAGACGCCCGCGGCCGGGCCATTGTCGAGCATCGGCCGCGGCGCCGGCCACGGCCCAACGGCACGGGGCCACCCGGGACGGCGCCGACGATCCCCCCGTCCGAACGGCCCCGCGAATCCCGTCAGGCGGGCTTGGTCCGGTCCTCGCTCTCCCAGGCGTGGCGAGGGCGCGCCCGCGCGAATGCCGCCGCCGGGCGCGGAATCCGCTTCGTTGGCGAATCACGGAACTAGTGCTAGCCGCACGCCGTCGCGGCCCGCAGCCTCGACACGAGCGTCGCGAGCGCCGCCACGTCGCGGCCGTCGCGTCCCAGCGCGTCCACGAGGGCCGAGGCGACGATCACGCCCGCAGCGCCGGCACCGACCAGGGCCCGCACGTGCGCGGGCCGCGACACCCCGAACCCCACGGCGACCGGGACCGGCGACACCGCCGTCACGTCGCGCACCAGCGTGCGCACGGTGGGCGGCAGCGACGTCCGGGCGCCGGTGACGCCCACCAGCGACACGCAGTAGAGGAAGCCGCCGGACCGGGCGGCCACCAGCGCGCGGCGCGCCGGCGCGGTCGTCGGGGCCACCAGGTAGACGACCCCGATCCCCGCTTCGGCCGCCACGGTCTCGAACGGCCCGCCCTCGTCCGGCGTGAGGTCGGCGACGATGACCGCGGCGGCCCCGGCCGCGGCCAGCGCCCCCGCCCGATCGCGGCCATCGCTGCCGCCGATCAGCTGGTTCGCGTAGCCCATTGCCACCAGCGGCACGCCGGGGCGCGCCGAGGCGATCCGCGCGACGAGCGCGAGGCTGGAGGCGAACGTGGCCCCGGCGGCAAGCGCGGCCTGCGACGCGCGCTGGAGCGTGGCGCCGTCGGCGAGCGGGTCCGAGTACGGCAGGCCCACCTCGAGCAGGTCCGCCCCGGCGTCGATGGCGGCGCAGGCGGCCGCGAGCGAGCCGTCGGCGTCCGGGTAGCCGGCCACGATGTACGGGATCAGCGCCGCCCGCCCGTCGGAGCGAGCCCGCTCGAAGGCGGCGGCGACGCGACGCGCGCCCGCGGTGGCGTTGGTGCGGCTCGGCGCGGCGGTCGCGCCCGGGGACCCGGTCATCGCGCGGCCTCCCACGGCTCCACGTCGGCGAAGCGCTCGAGCGCCGCCATGTCCTTGTCTCCCCGGCCGGAGAACCCCACCAGCAGCACCGCGTCCTCGCGGATCGGGGCGCCCGAGCCCTCGATGCCCGCCAGGAGCTTGGGCAGCGCCGCCACGGCGTGCGAGGTCTCGAGCGCGGGCAGAATGCCCTCCATCCGAGTGGTCGCCCGCATCGCCGCGATCGCCTCGCGGTCGGTGGCGGTGGTCACCTCCATGCGGCCGGCCTCGGCCAGCGCCGCCAGCTGGGGGCCGACGCCCGGGTAGTCCAGGCCGGCCGACGCCGACACCGCCTCGACCACCTGGCCGTCGCGATCCTGGAGCATCAGCGACCGGCTCCCGTGCAGGATGCCCGGCGTGCCCCCGGCGATGGCCGCCGCGTGGCGCCCGGTCTCGATGCCGTCACCGGCGGCCTCGGCCACCGCCAGCCGCACGGACGGCTCGCCCACGAAACGCGCCAGCAGGCCGATCGCGTTCGACCCGCCGCCGACGCAGGCGAGGGCGAGATCGGGCAGGCGGCCCTCGAGGGCCCACAGCTGGGCGGCCGCCTCGTCGCCGATCCGCCGCTGGAAGTCGCGGACGATCGTGGGGTACGGGTGCGGGCCCATCGCGGACCCGAGCACGTAGTGGGTCGTCTCCACGTTGGTCACCCAGTCGCGCATCGCCTCGTTGACGGCGTCCTTGAGGGTGCCGGTCCCGGACGTGACGCTCCGCACCTCGGCGCCCAGCGCCCGCATGCGGAGCACGTTGGGCGCCTGACGCCGGATGTCCTCCTCGCCCATGAACACCACGCACGGCAGGCCCAGGAGCGCGCACGCCGTGGCGGTGGCGACGCCGTGCTGGCCGGCACCCGTCTCCGCGATGACCCGCGACTTGCCCAGCCGCCTGGTGAGCAGCGCCTGGCCGAGCGCGTTGTTGATCTTGTGCGCCCCAGTGTGGGCCAAGTCCTCCCGCTTGAGGTACAGGTGGAATCGCGCCGGGATCGGCGGCAGGTCCCGGCGCCCGGCGGCCACGGCCTGGGCACGGAGGCGGGCGGCCTCGCTCGCCGCCGCGCCGGCCAGCCGGTCCGCCCGGTACAGGGCCGTCGGGCGCCCGGCGAACCGGGCCAGCAGCTCGTCGAGCTCGGCCCAGAACCGCGGGTCGCGGCGGAGCGCGTCGTAGGCCGTCTCGAGCTGCGTCAGCGCCCCCATGAGCGTCTCGGGAACGAACCGCCCGCCGAAGTCGCGCTCCTTGCCCCAGCGCCCGGCTGCGTCCGCCTCCACCAGCCCCGCGTGGACCGGCGCGGGGCCGAACGGCGCGGTCGGTCGGTGGCGCCGGGCCTCACGGGCCCGCTTGGCGAACAGCGCCACGCGGACCGGGTCCTTGCGCGGGCGCTCCCCCGGGAGGCGGGCGAGCTCGGTCCCCGACGCGACGTCCACGCCCACCGCGGGCACCGCCAGCACGGCCGCCCCGACGTTGGCCGGGTCGAGGCCGCCGGCCAGGGTGATGGGCACCTCGCGGGCGACGGCGGCGGCGAGGGACTCCCCCACCCGTGTCCCGGTGCCGCCGGGGTGCGGGCCGGCGGCCGCGTCTAGCAGGATCCGCTCGGCGCCCGCGGCGAGGAAGGCACGGGCCGCGGCCACCACGTCGTCAGGATTCGCGTCCGCGCCCACCCGGAGGGCCTTCCACGCGGGGCGGCCGACGCGCGCGATGGCCTCGGGCGGCTCGGCACCATTGAGCTGGACGGCGTCGGGGTCCACCGCCGCCACCACCCGCGCGAGCTCGGCGGCCGGCAGGTCGGCGGTGACGACCACGATCCGGGTGCGCGGGGCGGCGACGCGCGCGAGCCGGGCCAGCGTGACCCCCTCCTCGACCGCCAGCGCCCGGGGCGTGCCCGGGGCGAAGTTGAGCCCGATCGCGTCGGCCCCGGCCCGGACCGCGGCCAGCAGCCCAGCCTCCTCGGTGACGCCGCAGATCTTGACGAACGGCAGGCGGGCCTCGGCGGCGATGTCCCGCGGGGGGGTGCCGGCCGCGACGAACGCGCGGGCCGCGGCTGACGGGTCCGGCGAGCGCATCAGCGCCTCACCGACGAGCGCGGCGTCGAACCCGGACGCGCGCCAGCGGGCGACGACGGCGGTGTCGCGGACCCCGCTCTCGGCCACGGCGATCCGGTCGCCGGGGATCAGGTCGCGCAGGCGGACCGCGCGCTCGGGGTCCACCTCGAGCGTCCGCAGGTCGCGGCTGTTCACGCCGATCAGCCGGGCGCCGGTGGCCAGTGCCGCATCGATCTCGCGGGCGTCGTGCGCCTCCACGAGCGGCTCGAGGCCCAGGTCCCGGGCCTGGGCGACGAGGCGCGCGAGGCGCGCCCGCGGGTGCAGGACGGCCAGCAGGAGCACCAGGTCCGCTCCGGCCGCCCGCACCAGCTCCAGCTGCCGCGGGTCCACCACGAACTCCTTGGCGAGCACCGGCACCGACACGGCGGCTCGGACGGCCCGGAGGTCGTCCACGGAGCCGCCGAACCAGTGCGGCTCGCAGAGGACGGAGATCGCCGCGGCCCCGCCCGCCGCGTAGGCCCTGGCGCGGGCGACGGCGTCGTCGCCGGCCGCGATCTCGCCCGCCGACGGCGAGCGGCGCTTGACCTCGGCGAGCAAGTGGAGCCCGGGGCCTGCCAGCGCCTCCGCAATCGGGCGGGGCGCGGGGGCGGTCGCGAGCGCGCGGCGCAGCCCGTCGCGGCCGAGGGCGTCGAGCGCTGGCACCACGTCGGCGAGGCGCCGGGCCGCGATCTCCGCGACCACGCCGCCGCGCTCGAGCCGCGGATGCCGGGGCGTCGTGGTCGTCATGCCCTCGCCTCCGCGGCCGCGGCCGCCTCGTGCGCGCGGCGGTCCGCGCGCAGCTGCT
>JAKAMV010000166.1 GCA_021812735.1 Chloroflexota bacterium
GCTCCTCCGGCGTGTCCTTCCCCGGCTGCCCGCCAGGCCCCGAGACGCCGGCGGGACCGGCGCCCGGGGGCTCCCCGCCAGCCCCGGCGGGCGCCCCGAGGTCGAGCCAGGTGCCCTGGGCGGCGGGCTCGTCGGCGCGCGGACGGCGGCGGGACCGGCCGCCGGGGGGGTTGGGATTCACCCGCCCATTGTAGGAGGCGGAACCCGCTCGCCCCTCACCCGCCTACCCGGACGGCGGGTCGGCGATCACGCTCGGCGCGTCCCAGGCGGAGCAGTCCACGCGCAGCGTCAGGGCCAGCGACCCGTCCGCGTTGCGGGTGGTCACCACGAGGTGCGCGGGCCGCAGCGTGGCCGCATCCGTCTCGAGGACCACGTCCGTCGAGGTGGCGCCCACGGCGGCGGCATTGGCGCCGGCGATCGCGGCCAGCAGCGCGTCGCCGGCGGACCGGCCCAGCGACACCGCGACCCGGCGGCAGCTGCCCGACGCCGCGTCGCAGCGGACATCGGTCGCCACCGGGGCCGGCGCCCCCGGCTGCGCGAGCCACGTCCGCACCCGGCCCACCAGCGTCAGCGGGTCCGCGTCGACGCCCGTCCCTGCGACGACGCTGCCCAGCGATCCGGTGACCCAGGCCCCGGCGGGGCGGCGGTACGCCATCGTGTCCCAGCTGGTGATCGCCTCCAGACCGATGCCGAGGGTCGGGCTGCCGAGCAGGAGATGGGAGCGCGCGTCCTGGGGACGCAGGTCGAGGCTCACGACCGTGCCTTCGACGGGAACGGTCGGGTCGGGCCGACCGACGAGCGAGCCGGGCACCTGGCCGTGCAGGCTGGCCTCCACGTGGACGGAGCTCGCGTCGATCAGCGCCTGCAGGGACCTGGCGAGCATCTCGCGGGGGTCGGAGACCTCGGAGGGCGGCGGCACGTGGGCGAGCGGTCCCACCCCGTTGACGGCGCCGGCCACGAGGAGGGCCGAGACGAGCCCGGCCACGACGCCGATCCGCACGATGGCGCGGCGCATGGTCAGCGGCGGCGCGTGGCGCCGCCGGCCGCTGGGAGCGACGGGTCCGGCCGTCGGCTGCTCGTTGATCGCGCGTCCTCCTGATGCGTCGCCATGCTGGCGATCGATGAGGATACGCGACGTGGCGGTCGGGGCCGTCGGACGACGGTCGGGTCGTCCGGGTGCCGACTGTCCCGATCAGTGCCGGGCGGGCGCCCCGTCTGAGGGGGGCGAATCGAAACGGCCCCCGGTGGCCGAAGCCGCCGGGGGCCGCAGGAAGCGCGGTGTCGCGGGCTAGAAGTCCATCCCGCCGCCGTGGTCGTGGCCGGCGCCGGCCCCGGCCGTCTCCTTGACCGGGATGTCCGTCACGAGCGTCTCGGTCGTGAGGACCATCGCGGCGATGGAGGCGGCGTTCTGGAGCGCGGAGCGGGTCACCTTGGCCGCGTCCACGATGCCCTTGGCGAACATGTCGCCGTACTCGCCCCGCAGGGCGTCGTAGCCGTGGCCCGTCGCCATGCCGCGCACCGCGTTGACCACGACCTCGCCGGACTGGCCGGCGTTGTCGGCGATCTGGCGGGCCGGGGCCTCGAGCGCCTTGCGAACGATGTCCACGCCCACCTGGGCGTCGCCGTCGAGGTGGATCTTGTCGAGCGCCGGGATCGCCTGGAGCAGCGTGGTGCCGCCGCCGGCGACGAGGCCCTCCTCGACCGCCGCGCGGGTGGTGCTGAGCGCGTCCTCGATCCGGTGCTTCTTCTCCTTGAGCTCCACCTCGGTGGCCGCGCCGACCTTGATGACGGCCACGCCGCCGGCCAGCTTGGCGAGGCGCTCCTGGAGCTTCTCGCGGTCGTAGTCCGAGGTGGTCTCCTCGATCTGCGCCTTGATCATGGTCATGCGGGCCTTGATCTGGTCCGCCGACCCCTCGCCGTCCACGATGGTGGTGTTGTCCTTGGTGGCCACGACGCGGCGCGCCTTGCCGAGGTCCTCGATCCCGACGGAGTCCAGCTTGCGGCCGATCTCCTCGGAGATCACGGTGCCGCCGGTGAGGATGGCGATGTCGCGGAGCATCTCCTTGCGGCGGTCGCCGAAGCCCGGGGCCTTGACGGCCAGGACGTTCAGCCGCCCCTGGAGCTTGTTCACCACCAGCGTGGCGAGGGCCTCGCCGTCCACGTCCTCGGCGATGATCAGCATGGGCTTGCCCAGCTGGACGCTCTTCTCGAGGGCGGGCAGCAGGTCCGGGACCGCGCTGATCTTCTTGTCCGTGATCAGGACGAGGGGCTGCTCGAGGACGGCCTCCATCCGGTCCGAGTTGGTCACGAAGTACGCCGAGATGTAGCCCCGGTCGAACTGCATGCCCTCGGTGTATTCCTTCTCGAGGCCCAGGGACTGGCCCTCCTCGACGGTGATGACGCCGTCCTTGCCGACCTTGTCCATCACCTCGGCGATGATCTCGCCGACCTCGGGGTCCGCCGCGGAGATGGCCGCGACGGCCGCGATCTGCTCGCGGGTCTCGACCGGCCGGGCCGTGGCCTTGATCTCGTCCACGATGGCCGCGACGGCGGT
Organism: Chloroflexota bacterium; assembly: GCA_021812735.1. The sequence continues at coordinate 2,555 of JAKAMV010000166.1, forward strand.
CTCGATGCCGCGCTTGACGACCATCGGGTTGGCGCCGGCGGTGACGACCCGCAGGCCCTCCGCGACCATCGCCTGGCCCAGGACCACCGCGGTGGTGGTGCCGTCGCCGGCGACGTCGTCGGTCTTGGTCGCGACCTCCTTGAGGAGCTGCGCGCCCATGTTCTCGAACGGGTCCTCGAGCTCGATGTCCCGGGCGATCGTGACGCCGTCGTTGGTGATGGTCGGGGCGCCGAACTTCTTGTCGAGCACGACGTTGCGGCCCTTGGGGCCGATGGTCACGCGGACCGCGTCGGCGAGGCGGTCGATGCCGCGCTTGAGCGAGCGACGAGCCGTCTCGTCGAAGATGAGCTGCTTGGCCAAGTCTGTGTCCCTCCGGGGGTCATCGCTCGGGGCGGGCGGCCCCGGCGTCAGTCCTCGACGATCGCGAGGATGTCCTTCTGGCTGATGATGAGCAGATCCTCGCCGTCCGCCTTGAACTCGGACCCGGCGTACTTGGCGTACAGGACCTTGTTCCCGACGGCGACGTCCATGGCCTCACGGGATCCGGTGTCGAGCACCCTGCCCGGACCGGCGGCGAGGACGACCCCTTCCTGGGGCTTCTCTTTCGCGGTGTCCGGCAGGACGATGCCCGAGCTGGTCATCTCCTCGCGCGGAGTGGGCTTGACGACGAGCCGGTCGCCCAGCGGCCGGAGCTTCGTCGATGAGGCGCTCGCCAACGTTCATTCCTCCTCTGGCGGCAGGGGCCGCCGCCAATGGCCTGGATGGCTGTTGCCTGGGCGGGAGGCCGGATCAGGTCCTCGCGTCCTCGTCCCGCCGCGGGTGCTGTCTCGGCCGCGGCTGCCGGCAGGCCGTGCCGCCGGGTGCCGCACGGGGCTGCTCCGGTCGGCAGTGGCCCCGTCGCCGAGTCGTTTAGCACTCTCGCGTTGAGAGTGCCAACAATCTAGCCGAGAGGCGGCGGCGCTGTCAACCGCGAGGCGCGGGTAAGCGACGTCGCAGGCGCGGGCGATCGGCGACGCGCTCCCGGGGTGCGGACGGGTGCCGAGGAAGCGCCCCGTCAGCGCGGCAGCGCGCGCGGGAACGTCGCGTCGTAGGCGGCCACGAGGGCCCCACCGAACGCGTCGAGATCGGCCTCCCCCACCCCGCGCCGCCCCGCAGCCCAGCGCGCGGTGATCGCCACGAACTCCGGCGCGTTCCGGGAGCGAGGCGCCCCCGGCGGCGAGAGGAACGGCGCGTCGGTCTCGAGCAGGAGCCGTTCCGCCGGGACGCGAGCCACGGCCTCGGCCGACGCCTCCTCGCCTCGACGGAACACCAGGCCGCCGAACGCCACGGCACAGCCCATCGCGATGACCTCGTCCGCGTAGTCCACGGGGCCCGAGAAGGAGTGGATCACCGCCGGCGGCCGGCCGCCGAACGCCCGGCGCGCCGGCTCGCCGTCGAACCCCGCCGCGCGCAGCTCGCGCACCAGGGCATCCTGGGCGTCGCGCCCGCCCGCCCTTGATCGGCAGTGGAGGATCGCGGGCTTGCCCGTGGCGAGCGCGAGGGCCAGGTTCGCGCGCAGGTTGTCCAGCTGCGCCTCCCAGGGCGAGAACATCCGGTCCGAGTCCAGCCCCGTCTCGCCGATCGCCACCACGCGCTCGTCGCGCGCCCACGCCTCGATGTCCGCCCACTCGGCGGGCGTCGCCCTGGCCGCGTCGTGCGGGTGCAGGCCCACGGCCGCGTCGAGGAACGGGCGCGCCGCCACGAGGTCCAGCGCCCGCGCCGAGGACCGGTGGTTCCAGCCCGGGACGAGGATCCGCTCGACGCCCGCGTCGCGGGCGCGCCCGATCACCTCGTCGACGTCGTCATCGAAGCGGTCGGCGTTGAGGTGCCCGTGGGAGTCGATCAGGCGCATGGGCGCGATGGTGGGGACGCCCGGCCCTAGCCCCGCCCGAGCGCGCGCGAGATCTGGCCGATGTGGTCGCGCCGGTGGTGGAACCGCTCGAACCAGCGCGAGCCGTCCCGCTCCAGGGCGGCGTCGATCGCCGCGGCATCAAGGTCGGCGACATAGTTGTCGGCGGCGTCGGCGGCGTCCAGCATCAGCTGCGCGGCGGCACGCGGCGGGACAGCGCGCCACGTGGTCTCCAGGGCCTCGTTGGCGCGGCCGGTCACCTCGGCATCGGCGGCGGGCGGCGCGAGCTGCCCCGCCCCGGCGGCGTGCACCCAGCGCGCGACGTGCCACTCGTCCCAGAAGGCGAGGTGCGCGAGGGCCATCGACACGGTCCAGCCCCCGCCGAGGTCCGTGCCGAGGTCCGCGTCCGAGAGCGTCTCCACGAGCGACCTCAGGTCCGCCGTGGCGGCCCGATTGGCGTCCACGTACGACCGGTCGGTCATGCCCGCGCGGCCTCCACGCCCTCGGTCTCCACGCGCGGGAACAGCGGCGTGGGCGTGACCGTGACCCGGCCCGGGCCAGCCTCGCCCGCCCAGGCGAGGAGGTCGAGCAGCGCCGGCCCGCCGTTGCCGTCGGCGCCGTACCCGTACGCGTAGCCGAGCTGCTCGAGGACCCGCGGCGCCATGCCGGGCATGAACGGCGCGACGGCGAGGCCGACCAGCCGACACGCCTCGACCAGGTCGCCGAGCACGAGGCGGAGCCGCATCTCGGCGTCGGCATCGCCCGCCTTCGCCTGCTTGGCCAGCGTCCACGGCTGCGCCTCGTCGACCGCCTTGTTGGCGGCGCCGACAAAGTCCCACAGCGCGGACAGGGCGTCGTGCAGCAGGTACCCGTCAAGCTTGGCCCGGTAGCCGTCGAGCGCCATCGCCCATGCGGGCGCGAGGGGCGCGTCCTGCGAGTGCCGCGGCTCCGGGCGCTCGCCGCCGAAGTAGCGGTTGACCATCGAGACCGTCCGGTTCACCAGGTTGCCGAAGTCGTTGGCGAGGTCCGCGTTGTAGCGGCGGACGAAGCTGTCCCAGGAGACGTCCGTGTCCTTGTCGAACGGCACCTCCGCCAGGGTGACGTAGCGGGCGGCGTCGGCGCCGAACGCCGTGACCACGGCGTGCGGGTCGAGGAAGTTGCCGCGGCTCTTGCTCATGCGCTCGCCCGCCACCAGCAGCCAGCCGTGGACCCACACGTGCTCGGGCGCCGCGAGCCCCGCCGACCAGAGCATGGCGGGCCAGAAGATCGTGTGGAACCGGGCGATGTCCTTGCCGATGACGTGCAGGTCGGCGGGCCACCAGGCGTCGAACGATGCCGGGTCGTCCGGGAAGCCGGCCCCGGTGATGTAGTTGATCAGCGCGTCGTACCAGACGTAGATCGTGCCGGCGTCCGGGTCCCAGCTGCCGTCCTCGCGCTGCGCCGACGTGCCGTCGGGGAGGATCGGGAACGGGATGCCCCAGCTGGCCCCGGCGCGGCTGATCGAGAAGTCCTGGAGGCCCTGGCGGATGAACCCCAGCATCTCGTTGCGCCGGTAGTCCGGCTGCACGAAGTCCGGGTGCGCCTCGAACCAGTCCAGCAGACGCTGCTGGTAGGCCGAGAGGCGGAAGAACCAGTTGCGCTCGGTGAGGTACTGGAGCGGCACGTCGGGGTGGTTGGGGCACTGCATGCCCTTCGCCGTCTCGTACAGGTCCGACGGCGCCTTGAACCCCTCGCTCGGGCAGTACCACCCCTCGTACGTGTCGAGGTAGATGTCGCCGTTGGCGTGCGCCCGGCGCACCATCTCCTGGGCGGAGCGGTAGTGGTCCGGGTCCGTCGTGCGGATGAACCGGTCGGGGCTGATGAGCAGCGCGTCCTCGGCGGCGTGGTAGAGCGCCACCTTCTCGTCCACGAACTCGCGCGGGGTCTTGCCCTGCGCAGCCGCCGACTGGGCGATGTTGACCGAGTGCTCGTCGGTCCCGGTCAGGAACCGCGTGGCGTCGCCCTGCATCCGGTGCCACCGCGCCACGACGTCCGCGCCGATGACCTCGTACACGGTGTGGAGGCCGGGGGCGTTGTTCGCGTACGCGATGGCGGTGGTGAGGTAGAAGCGACGGCGATCGGACATGGTCCGGCGATGGTAGCAGCGCGAGGCAGCTCGTCGGCGGAGGGTGTCGGTGCCCGCGGCCTGACGGCGGCCCCGGGCGTGGGCCGAGGCGCCATGCTGGCCGGGGCCGCCGCGAGCCGCCGGGGATCGCCTCTCGCGTGGGCGCCGGCCGCTTGGGCGCCGCTCGCGCAGCGGGTCAACGGAGCGCCGCGGCGTTCGCCTCGCCCGCAGCGTGCGTTGCCCGGCCGAACCAGCGCGCAGGGCACTCGCCTCGCGGGCGGCCCGACCGTCCGGCCGTTCAACTCAGCCGCTGCGCGGGTCCCGGCGCCGGGCCCGGGCCGGGGGCGGCGATCTGACGCTGCGGGCGCGAGCGCAGGTCGCCATACTGGGGGACGCATTCGCGCGACGTGCGCCCCGGGGGTCGGACAGCGCAGCGCGCTCAAGGGAGGGAGACCCTACGATGCGCCCAGCCATTCACTTCGCTCGCCCGCGATCGTCCGGCGCGCCCGCACGACGGCGGCGCCCCGGTCGGGCGATGGCTCTCGCGGCCGTCATCCCCGCGGCGCTCCTGGCGCTCACCGCCGGGCCCGCGCTGGCCACGCCGGCGGGCACGCTGGACCAGCACCAGGATTCGGTGGACTACGGTTGGTCGGCCGATGCGAATGGAGATGCCCCCACGGCGCAGACCTTCACCGCCGGCATGAGCGGCACCCTCGCGGGCGTCAGCCTGTACTGCTACGGGACGACCTTGGTCTACGACGTCCAGCTGGCCTACCTGCTCCAGGGGTCGGTCCAGATCCAGACGGTGGGCAGTGACGGCACCCCGAGCGGGTCCGTGCTCGCGACCGGGAGTATCGGCACCGGCGGGACCACCTCCTGCGACGGCGGCAGCGGGCAAGGCTGGCTCGACATCGCGCTCTCGACGTTCCCCGCGCTCTCCGCCGGCACGCAGTACGCGATCGTGTGGCCCGGTGTGGACCGTTGGGGCCTCGCGTGGGACAACCCCTACACCGACGGCGCCATGTGCGTCACCGGCAGCGGCGGCTGGGACTGCTCTGGCCTCGACGGGCCCACCGACTACGCCTTCCGGACCTACATGGAGTCCGGCACCCCGCCCGCGGCCCCGATGGTCTCGATCACCAAATCGAACAGCGCCGGCGGCCCGGTCGCCCCGGGCACCTCGGTCGGCTACCAGATCGGCCTCAGCGTGTCCGGCACGGGTTCGATGGTCGGGGTCGCCGTGTCCGACCAGCTCCCGGCGGGCATCGGCGGCGCCACCGGGATCAGGCGCGGCGGGACGTATGACCCCGTGACCAACCGGGTCACCTGGTCGGGTCTGACCCTGAGCCCCAAGCTGACCCTCAACTACACGGCGGTGGTCGGCGCTTCCGACGCGCCCGGGACGTACACCAACACCGCGACCATCACGCAGGGACCCTGCATCCAGGGCTACTCCTGCAGCGCGACCTCGACCGTGACGGTCCTGGCGGCGGCGCCGTCGCCCTCGGCCCCGGCCACGTCTCCCAAGCCGAGCGGAGGCGTCGGCGACGCCAGCAGCAACCCGACCATCCCGCCGACGAGCACTCTGGCGGCCCGCGCGGCGAGCTCCGGCACCGGAACCGACACCGCGCTCCTCGTCCTCGTCGGCCTCCTCGCCGTCGTCGGGATCGCCGGCCGGCTCTCCGGCAGGACCCGGCGCCGGTAGCACATCCGGGAGCCCGCGATCGGGCCTCACCGCAACCAGACGTCGACCGCCCGGCCCGCCGGGCGGTCGACCCGTGTGTGGCGACCGCAGCCCCGCGTCAGTGCCGGAAGTGCCGGCGTCCCGTGACCAGCATCGCGGCGCCCGCCGCCTCCACCAGCGCCAGCACCTCGGCGTCGCGGACCGAGCCGCCCGGCTGCACGATGGCAGTGACGCCCGCCTCCATCAGGACCGTCGGCCCGTCGGCGAACGGGAAGAACGCATCAGAGGCGGCGACGGCGCCCGCCGCGCCCCCGCGTTCCGCCTGGAACGTGCGCGCCTTCTCGACGGCCTGGCGGCACGCGTCCACGCGCGACACCTGCCCGGAGCCCAGCCCCACCAGCATCCCGTCGCGGACCAGCACGATCGCGTTCGACACCACGCCGCGGCACAGGCGCCAGGCGAGGTCAAGATCGGCGCGCTCCGTGTCCGTGGGCTGGCGCGAGGTGGCGCACGACCACGCGCCCGGGTCGTCGGGGAGGTTGTCGGGCGCCGTCACGAGCACGGCGCCGCCCGCGGAGCGAAGCGAGCCGAGCGGGTCGGCGGAGACCGGGGCCGCGGAGCCGATGCCGCCAGCGCCCAGCGAGGCGTCCACGACCAGCCGCAGGTTGGGCTTGGAGGCCAGCACCTCGCGGGCCGCCGGGTCGAACCCAGGCGCCACCACGACCTCGAGGAAGATCGACGCCAGCCTCTCCGCCAGCGCGCGGTCCACGGGACGGCTGACCGCCACCACCCCGCCGTACGCCGACACCGGGTCGCCGGCGTAGGCCGCCTCCCACGCCTCGAGGAGCGTCGGCCGCTCGGCCGCGCCGCACGGGTTGGTGTGCTTGACCACGACCACCGCCGGCCCGCGCATCAGGCGCGCCAGCGCCGCCGCCGCCGACGCGTCGAGCACGTTGTTGTACGAGAGCGCCTTACCCTGGAGCGGGGGCTCGCCGGTCGCGAACGGCCCGTCGCCCGCTCGCGGCTCCCGGTCCGTCCGCCGGTAGCGCGCGGCCGGCTGGTGCGGGTTCTCGCCGTAGCGCAGCGTCTCCACTTTCTCGAGGCTGACCGTCAGGCTCGCCGGGTAGGGGTCCGCCGCCCCGGGCAGCCCGGGCTCGTCCGGCAGCGCCACGCCCCCCTCGGCCAGACGGCGGGGCAGCTCGCTCGCGATCCGCGCGTCGTAGGCCGCGGTGTGGCGGAAGGCCTCCACGGCCAGGGCCGCGCGCAGGCCCAGCGGCACCTCGCCATGCTCGTCGAGCGCGTCGAGCACCTGGCCATAGCGCGCCGGCTCGGTCACGATCGCCACCGAGGCGTAGTTCTTGGCCGCCGCCCGAACCATCGACGGCCCGCCGATGTCGATCTCCTCGACCAGCTCGTCCACGCCGATCCCGGGGCGGCGCGCTGCCGCCGCGAACGGGTACAGGTTGACCACCGCGAGGTCGAACGGCGCGATGCCGAAGGCCGCCAGCGCCTCGCGGTGGTCCGGCCGGCGACGGTCCGCCAGCAGGCCCGCGTGGACCCGCGGGTGGAGCGTCTTGACGCGCCCGTCGAGCATCTCGGGCGAGCCCGTCACGGCCGCCACGTCGGTCACGGGCAGGCCGGCGTCGCGCAGGGCGCGCGCGGTGCCGCCGGTGGACACCAGCTCCCAACCGCGCGCGACGAGGCCGCGCCCCAGCTCCGCCAGCCCGGACTTGTCCGAGACCGAGAGCAGCGCGCGCCTGGGCTTCGGCACCCGCGAGTCCACCGCAGCGGCGAGGATCGTCGCGCGCCGCGCGCCCGGCGCCGCCCGCACCGCGCCGGCGAGCAGCGCCGCCACGGCCATCGGCAGCAGCCGGTGCTCGACCGGGTGGATCCGCGCCAGCAGCGTGGCCTCGTCGTCGCCGGGCAGGACCGGCACCGCCTCCTGGGCGAGGATCGGCCCGCCGTCGAGCGTCGCGTCCACCAGGTGCACCGTGACGCCCGTCACAGCCACGCCGGCGGCCAGGGCATCCCTGGCCCCGTGGAGCCCCGGGAACGACGGCAGCAGCGACGGGTGAACGTTGAGCACCCGCCCGCCGAATGCCGCGAGCACACGCGGCCCCACGATCCGCAGGTAGCCGGCGAGCACGACCGCGTCCGGGGCCACCGCCAGCAGCGTGTCGGCCAGGACCGCGTCGTCGCCGCGCGGGACGAGGGCCGTCTCGATCCCCTGCTCCGTCGCCCATCTGAGCCCGTCGCACGGCCGGTCCGCGAACACCAGCGCGATGTCGCCGCCGAGCTCGCCGCGACCCGCGGCCGCCGCGAGCGCCCGGAGATTGGACCCCGTCCCGGAGACCCCGACCGCGATCCTGCCGCTCACGCGCCCCTCGCCCCCTCGGCGTACCGCCTGCCGCCCAGGGCTGCCGCCTCCACCGCGTCGCCGATCACCCAGGCCGGCACGCCTCGCGCCCGCGCGATCTCGACCGTCGGTCCGGCGGCATCCGGCGGCACGACCAGCACCATGCCGATCCCCGCGTTGAACGTGGCCCGCTGCTCCGGCCCGCCGAGCATCCCGAACGCCGACACCAGCCGGATCACCGACGGCACCGGCCACGACGACGGGTCGAGCCGCGCGCCGAGGTGGTCCGGCAGCGCCCGCGGCACGTTGCCGGGCAGCCCGCCGCCGGTGATGTGGGCAAGGCCCCGGAGCTCGTGGCCGGCCGCCTCGAGCTCGGCGCGGATCGCCAGCACGTCGCGCGCGTAGATGCGCGTGGGCGCGAGCAGGATCTCGCCCAGCGTCGCGTCGATCAGCCCGGGCTCCGCCAGCAATTCGGCGCCCGACATCGAGCAGCCGAAGGCGCGGCAGGCAACGCCTCCGTACGGGACGTCGAGCTCGAGGTGCAGGCCGGCGAGCACCTTGCGAACTAGCGAGTACCCGTTGGCGTGGAGCCCCGACGAGGCGAGGCCGACGATCGCGTCGCCGGCGCGCGCCGCCGTCCCGTCGAGCAGTCGCGATCGCTCGGCGACCCCCACGCAGAACCCGGCCAGGTCGAACTCGTCGGGCTCCATCAGCCCCGGGTGCTCGGCCGTCTCGCCGCCCACCAGCGCGGCGCCCGCCTGGCGACAGCCCTCCGCGATGCCCGCGACCAGGCTCGCCACGCGCTCGGGGACGAGCTGGCCGACCGCGATGTAGTCGAGGAACGCCACCGGCTCGGCACCCGCGCACACCACGTCGTCGGCGCACATCGCCACCAGGTCGATGCCGATGGTGTCCAGCCGCCCCACGGCCTGCGCGATCGCGGTCTTCGTCCCCACCCCGTCGGTGGAGGACACGATGACCGGCTCGCGATACCCGGCCGGGATGGCGAACGCGGCCCCGAACCCGCCGAGGCCGCCGAGGACCTCGGGGCGGGCGGTGGACGCCACCGACGCGCGCATCAGATCCACGGCGCGCTCGCCCGCCGCCACGTCCACGCCGGATGCCGCGTACGCGCTCCGGTCCGCTGCGGTCTTGCCGCTCACGCCTGGGACCTCCCGCTCACCGCTGGCCGCTCCCCGTCGGGGCCGGCTCCTCGAGCACGAACTTGCGCGCCTCCACGTCGTACGGGACCGGCTCCGGGTAGCGCCCGTCGAAGCAGGCGAAGCAGAACCGGTCGTACGGCAGGTCCACCGCGCTGAGCACGCCCGGCACCGACAGGTAGCCCAGCGTGTCGGCGCCGATGAACTCGCGGATCTCCTCGATCGAGTGCGTGGCCGCCAGCAGCTCCTTGGGCACCGCGGTGTCGATGCCGTAGAAGCAGGGGTGGTAGATGGGCGGGGCGCTGATCCGCACGTGGACCTCGCGCGCGCCGGCGCGCCGGAGGAGGCCGACGATCTGGCGCGTGGTGGTGCCGCGCACGATGGAATCGTCCACCACGATCAGCCGCTGGCCGCGGATGGTCTCGCGCAGCGGGCTGAGCTTCACGTTCACGCCCCGCTGGCGCATCGCCTGCGAGGGCTGGATGAACGTGCGGCCGCTGTAGCGGTTGCGCACGAAGCCCTCGCGGTACGGGATCCCCGACTGCTCGGAGTAGCCGGCCGCCGCCGGGCCGCCGGTGTCCGGGACCGGCATCACGAGGTCCGCCTCGACCGGATGCTCCTTGGCGAGCTCCATGCCCATCCGCCGGCGCGCCTCGTAGAGGTTGCGGCCCTCCAGGTACGAGTCCGGGCGGGCGAAGTAGATGAGCTCGAACACGCACAGGGCGGGGGTCGCCTCGGCGTACCGCACCGACCAGGGCTCCCTGCCCGGCTCGAGGACCACGATCTCGCCGGGCTCCACCTCGCGCACGTACTCGGCGCCCACGGTGTCCAGCGCGGCCGTCTCCGAGGCCAGGATCCAGCCGGCCGTGTCGTCACCCCACAGCCCGGGCTCCTCGCCAGCGGGCGGGATCCGCCCCAGTGCCAGCGGCCGGAAGCCGTGCGGGTCGCGCACGCCGATGACGTGCCGCTCGTCGAGCACGACCAGGCTGAAGGCGCCGCGGACCCGCGGCAGCACCTTCTGGAGCGCCTCCACCGTGTCGGCCGCGGGCTCGTCCGCGAGCAGCGCGGTGAGGAGCTCCGTGTCGGTGGAGGCCGGCAGGCGGGCGCGACCGCCCTGGAGCTGGTCGAGCAGCTCGCGGGTGTTCACCAGGTTGCCGTTGTGGCTGACCGCGATCGACCGTCGCGGCCCGAGCCGGAGCGTGGGCTGCGCGTTCTCCCACAGGGTGGAGCCCGTGGTCGAGTACCGGCAGTGCGCAACCGCCAGGTCGCCCTTGAGCGACGGGATCCGCCGCTCGTCGAGGACCTGGGTCACCATCCCCAGGTCCTTGTAGATCATCAGGTGGCCCTCGTCGGCCACGCCGATGCCCGCCGACTCCTGGCCCCGGTGCTGGAGCGCGAACAGCGCCGTCGCCGCGACGGCCGCGGCCTCGTGGCCGTGGTCGGGCAGCACGACGCCGACGACACCGCACATCAGCCCGCCACCTCGAGACCCGGCAGCGCGGCGCCCCCGGCGCCATCGGCCGCCTCGTCCTCCCAGCCGAGCGCCCGCGGCAGCCCGTGGTCCCACGCGTGGCGAAGGTCCTCCACGGCCACCTCGAGCGCGTCCGCGATCCTCGATCCGCGCTCCTCCGCAGCGCCCGTCGCCCCCTCGCCGGCCAGCTCGATCACCAGGCGCGGCCCGCCGGTGGTTCCCAGCAGCTCGGTGACGATCCCGTGATGGCGGGCGAGCAGCTCGAGCGCCGGGGCGTGGCGCGGCAGCGCCTCCATGACCAGGCGCGACGGGCTCTCGCCGAACAGCGCCACCGCCGGCGAGTCGCCGACGCCCAGCCGGAGCCGGGCCCCACGGCCGCCCCAGACGCACATCTCGGCAAGGGCAACCGCGAGGCCGCCTGCCGACACGTCCTGGCAGCTCTCGACGAGGCCGCGGGCGATCGCCTCGCGGACGAACGCCTGCAGGCGTGCCTCCAGATC
>JAKAMV010000878.1 GCA_021812735.1 Chloroflexota bacterium
GCAGCACGACTCGCACCAGACGTCGTACGTGCCCGGCTTGTTGGGCACGGTCCAGGTGACCATCTTCGTGCTCTCGGCGGGGAGCGATTCCGAGAGGCCGAGGTCGGGCGAGATCATGGTGTGCACGCCGCCGGTGAGGTGCGGGGCCGCGTCCTGGGTCCACCACTTGAAGGTGACCGTCTGGCCCGCGGTGACGTCGATCTCGGACGGCGTGAAGCCCGCCATCGAGCTCTGGACGTCGATGATGCCGCTCGCGGCCGCGTCGGCGGGGCGCCGCAGGAAGTCGCCGAACGCGAGGTACGTCCCGGCGGCCAGCACCGCGACCACGATGCCGCCGAAGGCGAGCTTGCGGAGCTTGTCCATCCGGGCGGCGTGCTGGCGCTCGGCGACCCGCTGGCCGCGGCGCTCGACGACAGCCTTGTGCAGGGTTTCGCGCTCCTGCTCCCGGCGGTCCCTGCGGGGAAGCGGCTGCTGGTCAGCGTGGTCGGTCATGAGGGGCCTCCTGCCCATGGCGTGGATTGCGGGTGACGTGGTGACGGGCGCCTGTCGGGACGGGGGGCGTGGCGGCGTCGAGCGCCGCGGTCGCCTGCCTGAACTCCGCCTCGTCAATCTCGCCCCGAGCGAAGCGGTCCCGGAGGATCTCCGCGGGATCGACGTGCCGGGCGTGCCGTGGCTCTCGGACGAGGACCCACACGACCAGGGTCATGACCAGCGCCCATACGCCGATCCAGACCCAGGCGTCTGTTCCCATCGACCAGCCCGACATTCCGAGCCTCCGTGCCGTCGTCCGGCAGCCGCCGGCGTGAACCGAGCATCGGTCGCCCCAGCTCGGAAAGCCATGGAGGGACGGGCAAGCCTTGGTCAAGAGTCGGTCAACGAGGCGCGCCCCACGTCCGTCACACGTTGGGTCGGAGCATTGGCGCGCCCGCGTGATGCGAGCAGCGAGCGCTCGTTACGCGGGGGCAGCGACGCCGTCGCGGAGCGACCTTCGGTGCTCGTCTGCCGTCGACCGTGAGGCCTCGGGGGATTTCCCCATCGGCTCTCACCGGCAGTTCATCGCCGGCTCAGGTGACCGACGGACTCTGTGCAGCGTGGATGCCAGTCGAGTCACGGGCCCGGTTGTCATCCACGCCAGCACCCCCGGGGGTGGTCGGTGAACAGGTTGCGCCTCGCACCGCTGGCGGCCCGGCGCCTCCTGTGGCGCCTGCGGCGCTAGCCTTGGAACCCGCTGAGCGTGACGCGGGCCGCGACCGCGCCCAGCGGATGGCCGCGGCGCCATGCGCCCAGCCCACCTGGTCGGGCACGCGGTTGCGCCCGACGGCGCCGCGGGACGACCCCTGAGAGCGCGCGGGGCAGATGAGTCCGCGACACGGGCGCGTTCGCCGCGCTCGTCGCGGTCTCCCGGGCCGAGTGCCTCGTCCGCTCGGCCATGTCCTCGGATCGCCAGCGCGCCGCTGCCCGGAGCGTCGATGCTGGCCGTCGGCCACCACCCGGATCCTGCGGCCATTGGTCGCGGTCGTGATGGGCGCGGCGCTGCTCTTCAGCGGTATCCCGGCGCCACACAGCACGACGGGCGACGAACTGTCCGATGCGAAAGGGCAGCAGAAGGCACTCGAGATCCAGATCTTTGGCAGGCATTACCTGGGTCCGAAGACGCCCAGGACGATCGCCAGCGCCAGGAGAATCATCGGCGCGCAGCAGACGACCATCCACCACATCGAGTGGCCATGCTCGGGCTGGCCGTCGTCATCGGGCGCGCGAGCGTCCTCGGCGGCCGCTCCCGGCCGCGTGGATCTGAGCGCGTCATGGTCATGCGTCATCCCGGCACCTCTCGGTCTCTTGCGGCGAGCGGCATCATCGTCGGCGACGAGGCTGAGACACGCGCGAGAGCTGGATGAGCCGGCGCTGAGAGCGCGAGGCGGGCCGGCACGGCGCCGCCCGCCCGCTCGTTCAGGCCTCAAGCGGCGGGTGAGATCGCGGGCCGTGGGTGTCGAAGGACGCCCCCGCCACCTCGATGTCTCAGGAGCTGCTCACCTGCGGCTCAGCCGCCGGCATCAGGCTCGCGGCATGGAAGTCAAGCGTGGGTACCAGATTCCGGTCTACGGGCTCGGCTGCGGTGGGGCCGGGGCGACGACGATCGAGCGCGAGCTGGCCGCGACCAACGGCGTGGTGCGGGTCTACGTGAACCCGGCAACCGAGACCGCCTACATCGACTTCGACCCTACCGAGACGAATGCGTGGGCGCTCGGCCGAGCGATCGAGCGGACCGGGTATCAGGCCGGGCGCCCCGTCGGGGCGCGCGTGACGGATCCTGTCTGTGGCATGGAAATCCGCGTCAACCAGGCGGTCGAGGCAGCGCTCTTCGAGGGTGAATGGGTCTACTTCTGCGGTCGGTCCTGCTATGCCGCGTTCCTCGACACGCCCCACCGCTATCGAGGATGGTGAGCGACCGCGACCACAGCGGCTATACCTCCCCGCGCGCCGGGGGTGCGCTGGCCCTGCGGCGCCCTAAGGCGAGGAGCCCCGACGGCCTCGGTAAACCAGGCGCCGCAGGTTCCTGCCGCTCTATTCAACCGCCTGGGATGGACGTGCGCCCGATGTGCGGCTGGCCAGAGCAACACCGCGCCGTCGGATCCGCTGCGGCCGGCTCGACCAACGCATCTGAAGAACTCAGAGAGGGGCCAGGGAGAAACGGGTGGCACGACGCAAACAGCGGCGCGGCATCGGACGGTCGCCATCCCGCTGCCAGAGCTGTCAGTCGGCGCCATAGCGCCGGATCCCCTCGAGCTTGGTCCGCTTGAGCAGCAGCGCGTTCACCGCCACGAGGAAGGAGCTCCCGGCCATGCTGATGGCGGCGATCTCGGGCCGGAGGACGAAGCCGAACGCTGGGTAGAAGATGCCCATCGCGATCGGGAACGCCACGGTGTTGTAGCCGACTGCCCAGAACAGGTTCTGGCGCATCTTGCGGACCGTTGCGCGGGAGAGGGCGATCGCGCCGAGCACGTCGACCGGGTCGCTCTTCATGAGGACGATGTCGGCAGTCTCGACGGCGACGTCGGTGCCGGCGCCGATCGC
>JAKAMV010000167.1 GCA_021812735.1 Chloroflexota bacterium
TTCTACGACCTGCTGCCCCGCCTCCGGACGGTCGAGGTGCTTGCGCCGGCCGAGCTTCGCGGGCAGTTCGCCGCGGCCGGGCGGGCGCTGGCCGCGCGCTACGGGGCGCCGGCGGCGCGGTCATCGCCGCCGCGCCGCCGGGCCGCCGCGGATGGGCTCACCTGATCGTGGTCGCTGCCGGCTGAGCGGCACCGCGGGGCGCGTCAGCTGCGTGCGCCGCCGCATCGTGGGCCGGGGAGGCAGGGGTCGTCAGCGCCGCCGCCTCGCCCTGCGCCGTCCGGCGGGCGGCACGCTCTCGGAGCTGGCGCTGGATCGCCCGCTCGCGCTCGTCGATGACGGCCCGGGCCATCAGGATCTGCAGCATCTCGCTCCCTCCTCGGTGCGTCTGTCTCGACGTCAAAGGTAGCTGTTGATCATGCCAGTTCATGTCAGGATTGCTCTGCCGGTCATGTCACCCGACCACGGCTGCTGACGCCGCGTTCACAGGCTGTTGACGCGACGCCCGATAGGATGGGCCCATGATCCCGCCCAAGATCCGCAGCTGGCTCATCGACATGGACGGCGTGCTCGTCCACGAGGAGACGGCGATCCCGGGAGCCGACGCGTTCCTGGCCCGCCTCGGCGAGCTGAACATGCGGTTCCTCGTCATGACCAACAACTCCATCTACACGCCCCGGGACCTGTCTGCCCGCTTGCGGGCGAGCGGCCTGGACGTGCCCGAGACCTCGATCTGGACGTCCGCGCTCGCCACCGCGCAGTTCCTCCGACTGCAGCGGCCGGGCGGCTCGGCGTTCGTCATCGGCGAGGCGGGCCTCACCACGGCCCTCCACGACGCCGGCTACACGCTCACTGAGCGCGACCCGGACTACGTGGTCCTGGGCGAGACCCGCACGTACAGCTTCGAGCGCGTCACGCGGGCGGTCCGCCTCGTGAGCGAGGGCGCCCGCTTCATCGCCACCAACCCGGACCCGACCGGGCCCACGTCGGACGGTCCGGTGCCCGCGACCGGCGCCGTGGCCACGCTGATCTCCACCGCCACCGGCGTGCAGCCGTACTTCGTGGGCAAGCCCAACCCGCTGATGGTGCGCAGCGCGCTCAACGCTCTCGACACGCACTCCGAGGTGTCGGGCGTCATCGGCGACCGCATGGAGACCGACGTGAAGTCAGGGCTGGAGGCCGGCATGTTCACGGTGCTCGTGCTGACGGGCTCCACGGTGGCCGAGGAGGTGGGCCGCTACCCGTACCGGCCGTCGCTGGTCGTGGACTCCGTGGCCGAGCTGGCGGCGCACCTGGAGTAGGGAGGGCGCGAACGGGACTCGGCTTCGGGCTGCTCTCGGCCCGACTCCGGCCCGGCGAGACGGACTGGACGCGTGCCTACGACGAGACGATCGGCCTCGCCGTGGAGGCGGAGCGGCTCGGTTTCGACGCGGTCTGGACCAGCGAGCACCACTTCGTCGACGCCCTCCTCAACACCGGTTCCACCCGTATCGTTGCACGGACGCTTACGATCACGGGCGCCGGTGTCCGCGGCATCCGGCGCCCGCGCCCAGGGACCGCGATCGGCTCAGGCGGCGGCAGCGTCCGCCTCGTCGCCCGACCAGGTCTCGACGACCGGCTCCGGGACGGCGGCGGCCGCGCCCTGTTCGCGGAACAGCAGCACCAGCCCGGCCGCGGCGAGCGCCGTGGCGATGCCGACGCTGAACGTGCTCGCGGTCGCGACCGAGAGGGCGGAGTGGACGCCCGAGGTGATCGCCGGGACGAGCGGCTCGACGACGGCCCGCAGCGAGACGGGCAGCGACGCGATGAACGAGACGCCGGTCCCGCCGACGCCGACCAGCGCGCCGCCGCCGTTGGCGACGAGTGCACCGGCGACCTGGGGCGGGACGCCGGCCACGCCCATCGCGCTGGGCAGCTCGCGCGCAAGCGAGCCCGCGAACAGGGTTCCCGAGACGGCGAGGCCCACGGTGCCGCCGATCTGCTGGAAGAATGTGAGGCTGCTCGACGCCGACCCGAGCTGCCGGATCGGCACGCTGGCCTGCACGACGAGCGGGAACACCGAGAACACCGGGCCCATGCCCAGGCCGGTCACGACCATCGCGAGCCACAACAGCGGCAGCGGCGTGTCCGCCCGCAGCTGCGTGAGCATCGCGAGGCCGCCGGCCAGCAGCAGCAGCGCCCCGAAGCTGAGGGCCTTGTGCCGGCCGGTCCGCGCGATGACCTGGCCGGACGCCACCGCCGCGACGATGACGCCTGCCAGCAGGGGCAGCATCTCGTAGCCGGAGACCGTCGCCGACGCGCCGCCGACGACTTGGAACCAGCGCGGCAGGAACACCGCTGCGGCGAGGTAGCCGCTCATGGCGAGGAAGACCGACAGCACCGAGACCGAGAACGCGCGGATCCGGAACAGTCCGAGCGGGACGATGGGCTCCGCCGTCCGCGCCTCGACGGCCACGAAGGCCGCCAGCACGAGCAGCCCGAGGCCGATGAGGCCGCCGACCGCGGGATCGGCCCAGTCAGCCGACGCCTTGTTGGACAGGCCGACCAGGATCGGCACGAGCGCGGCCGTGAACAGGCCGGCGCCGAGGTAGTCGATGCGCGGCCGGGGGCCCGACGCTTGGTAGGCGGGCAGATAGCGCCGAACGGTCACGAGCACGAACGCGCCGACCGGCAGGTTGACGAAGAACACCCAGTGCCAGCCGACGGTGTCGGTCAGCAGGCCCCCGATGCCCGGCCCGAGCAGGCTTGCCAGCCCGAAGACCGCGCCGAACAGGCCCTGGTAGCGGCCACGCTCAGTCGGGGCGAACAGGTCGCCGATCGTCGCGATGGCGATGGGGAACAGGGCGCCCGCGCCGAGGCCCTGCACGCCGCGGGCGGCGACGAGCTGCCACATCTCGCGCGAGAAGCCCGAGAGCATCGAGCCGACCATGAACACGCCGACGCCGAGCAGGAACACCGGGCGCCGACCGATGAGGTCCGACACCCTGCCGTACAGCGGGCCGCTGATCGTGGAGGTCAGCAGGTAGGCCGTGAAGGCCCAGGTGTAGAGGCTGTTGCCCCCGAGGTCCGTGATGATCCTGGGGAGAGCCGTCCCCACCACGGTCTGGTCGAGCGCCGCGAGGAACACGCCGACCATGACCGCGCCGAGGACGCGCATGCGGACGGGGTGGGGGAGCGCGACCGGCGGCTGATCCGCCGATCCGAGCCCTGTCTGCACCGCTTGGGACACGAGCGACACCTCTGCTTCGCGATTTCGTTGACGGTGCCGAGTCTGGCGGGTAAATAGGCTTGTATCGTTCCTAATGCATCGCTACGATCCGCGACGTCATGAGCACCTCCTCACGGCTCCTCCGGCTGCTCTCGCTGCTCCAGACGCCGCGCGACTGGACGGGCGCCGAGCTCGCCGACCGGCTGGAGGTCAGCGCGCGCACCATCCGCAGCGACATTGAGCGGCTGCGCGCGCTGGGCTACCCGGTGCACGCGACCCGTGGCGCGATCGGCGGCTATCGGCTGGAGGCCGGCACGTCGATGCCGCCCCTGCTGCTCGAGGATGATGAGGCGGTCGCCGTGGCCCTCGGCCTGCGGACGGCGACGGCGGGAGCCGGGGCCGGGATCGGCGAGAGCTCCCTGCGCGCGCTTGCCAAGCTCGAGCAGGTCCTGCCGCCGCGCCTGCGCCGCCAGGTCGCGACGCTCCAGGACGTCACGGTGCTCGCGCACCGGCGCACGGCGGCCACGGCCGCTGACCCGGCGGTCCTCACCGAGCTGGCGCGCCTCGCCCGCGAGCGGTTCAGCGTCCGGTTCGACTACTCGGACCGGCGGGCGACTGCGTCACGGCGGCGCGTGGAGCCCTACCGCGTCGTCCACGCCGGCGCCCGCTGGTATCTGGTGGCCTGGGACCTCGACCGCAGCGACTGGCGGACCTTCCGCGTCGACCGTGTCGCGTCAACCCTCTCAGCCGCCGCCCGGTTCCCGCCGCGACCGCTCACCGATGCCGACGTGGAGGCGCTGGTCACGCGCGGGATCCCGCCCGAAGCGCGCGCACACCAGGCGCGGGTGATCGTGGCCGCTCCGGCCCAGGAGCTCGCCGACCGCTTCGGGCCGTGGCTCGGGCCGGTCACGGAGCTCAATCCCGGGAGCTGCGCGGTGACGATCGGCGCCGATCGCGTCGAGGACCTCGCGCTGTGGCTCGGCCGCCTCGGCGCCGACTTCACCGTGGACGGTCCCCCGGAGCTGCTCGCGATCCTGGGCGTGCTCGCCGACCGGTACGCAGCCGCCGTCGCGCGCTCCGCTGCACCACGCGTGACGCTTACCCCCGCGCCTGGAGCTTCGCCCAGGTGTCCTTGAGGGTCAGCGTCCGATTGAACACGAGCGCCCCGGGCCGGGAGTCGGTGTCCGCGCAGAAGTAGCCGAGCCGCTCGAACTGGACCGTCTCGCCCGGCTTGGCGGCCGCCAGCGCCGGCTCGACGAATCCGTGGACGACCGTCTCGGACGCGGGGTTGAGGTCGTCGAGCAGGTCGCGGCCGTCGGCGCCCGGGTCGGGGCGGGTGAACAGGTAGTCGTAGAGCCGGATCTCGGCTGGCACCGCGTGCGCCACGGACACCCAGTGGAGCGTCGCCTTCGGACGCCGGCCGTCGGGCGAGTCGCCGCCCCGCGTCGCCGGGTCGTAGGAGCAGCGGAGCTCCACGACCCTGCCGCCGGCGTCCTTGACCACCTCGTCGCACGTGACGAAGTACGCGTTCCGCAGCCGCACCTCGCGCCCCGGCGCCAGGCGGAAGAACTTGGGCGCCGGCTCCTCCATGAAGTCGTCCCGCTCGATCCACAGCTCGCGCGAGAACGCGACCGGTCGCTCCCCGGCCGACGGGTCCTCGGGGTTGTTGACCACCTCCATGGTCTCGACCTGGCTGGCGGGGAAGTTCGTGATCACGACCTTGAGCGGGTCGAGTACGCCGAACCGCCGCGGCGCCGTGCGGTTGAGGACGTCGCGCACGCAGTGCTCGAGCAGTGCCATCTCGTGGGTGGAGTCGGCTCTGGCCACGCCGACCTCGGTCGCGAAGTCGCGGATGCCCTCGGCGGGGAAGCCGCGCCGGCGCAGGCCCGAGATCGTGGGCATGCGCGGGTCGTCCCAGCCCCGGACGCGGCCCTCGTTCACGAGCCGCAGCAGGAACCGCTTCGAGAGCACCGTGTAGGTGAGCGAGAGCCGCGCGAACTCGTACTGGTGCGGCACATGCGGGACGGGCAGGTGCTCGATCAGCCAGTCGTACAGCGGCCGGTGGACGTCGAACTCGAGCGTGCAGATCGAGTGCGTCACGCCCTCGATCGCGTCGCTCTGACCGTGCGCGTAGTCGTAGGTGGGGTAGATGCACCACGCGTCACCCGTCCGCGGGTGGCTGGCGTGGACGATGCGGTAGAGGACGGGGTCGCGCAGGTTGATGTTGGGCGAGGCCATGTCGATTTTGGCCCGCAGGACCCGGGCCCCGTTGGGGAACTCGCCGGCGCGCATCCGCGCGAACAGGTCGAGGTTCTCCTCGACGCTTCGGTCGCGGTGCGGCGAGTTGACGCCCGGCTCCGTGAGCGTGCCGCGCGTCTCCCGGATCTCGTCGGCCGACAGGTCGTCGACGAAGGCGTCGCCGTTCCGGATGAGGTGCAGCGCCCACTCGTAGAGCGTCTCGAAGTAGTCCGAGGCGTGGAACAGGTTGTCCCCCCAGTCGAACCCGAGCCAGCGGACGTCTGCCTGGATCGCGTCGAGGTACTCCTGCTCTTCCTTGACCGGGTTGGTGTCGTCGAAGCGCAGGTTGCAGTGCCCGCCGAACTCGGCCGCGACGCCGAAGTTGAGGCAGATCGACTTGGCGTGGCCGATGTGGAGGTAGCCGTTGGGCTCGGGCGGGAACCGGGTCACCGGCACCCTGATCCGGCCGGCGGCGATGTCGGCGGCCACGATGTCGCGGATGAAGTCGCGGCGGTCGGGGGCGGCGGGGGCGGGCTCGGTGTCTGGTTCGCTCATGCGGCGGCTCCTGCTACTGGTCGGGGAGGAGTCGCGTCACGCGCCGGGCGCACCACACTCCGACGGGAGTTGGCTGACGCGCCGGGATTCGAACCGCGGCCCTCCCGGCTCAGCACCGGGTGCTCGTCCATGAGCCACGCATCAGCGACCTGGCCGCAAGTCTAGCGCAGCCGTGCGGGCGGCCTGTGCGCTCGGCGACGGTGCGCCACGTCCCTGACATATACGTATACTCATACTCATACCGCCCTGAACCAAGGAGGCTAGGATGTGCCCGTGCCGAACAAGACGATCTACGTGTCCGACGGCGACCTGCCGCTCTTCGCTCGCGCGCAGGAGCTCGCCGGCGGCAACCTCTCGTCCGCGATCTCGAGGGCGCTGCGCCGCTGGGTCGACACCGCAGAGGGCCTGGGGGGCGGGTTCGAGGAGATCACCGTCAGGGTGGGTCTCGGGGCCGGTCGAAAGGTCCGCTTCGTCGGCGTGCTCGTGGGCGAGTGGATGGACACTCGAGCCGGCCGGGGCGGCATGGCTGACGCCTACCACGTCTATCGCGGCCGGACCGGCAAGTTCGTGGTCCACGTCGAGCGGAGCCCCGAGTGGTGGGCAGTCGACGCCGAGGGCAAGCCAGCCGGCTGGCGAGCATGGGTCGGCGTGGGCGACATCCGGTACGGCTCGGGGCCCAAGGAGTCAACGCTCGAGGTGGTGGACGTGCTCGAGCAGCTGCGCGACAAGATCCCCCCGGAGCTCTTCGACATGGTCGAGCGGACGACCCGCCAGCCGACCGTGGAGGAGCTCGACATCTAGCCGGTCCGGCGCCGTACACGGCACCACGTCCGCAGCGCCGGGAGCCGTCCGATGACCGCGCCGTCAGCCGACCCCGCCATCTCTGTGCGCGGTCTTCGCAAGGCCTACGGCTCACATACCGTGCTCGACGGCATCAGCCTCGACGTGCCCGCGGGCTCGGTCTTCGCACTCCTGGGCCCCAACGGGGCGGGCAAGACGACGGCGGTCCACATCCTCACCACGCTGCTCCATCCCGACGCCGGGGAGGTGCTCGTGGGCGGCGTGGACATCGCGCGGCGGCCAGACGACGCGCGCCGGCTGATCGGGCTGACCGGCCAGGTGTCCGCCGTCGACCCGCAGTTCACCGGCGCCGAGAACCTGCTGCTGATGGCCGATCTGCACCACCTCCCGCGCGATCGGAGCCGGCGGCGCGTCCGCGAGCTGCTCGACCGCTTCGACCTCGAGGACGCCGCGGCCAAGCCGGTCCAGACCTGGTCGGGCGGGATGCGCCGTCGCCTGGACCTCGCGATGACGCTCGTGGTCGAGCCGCGGATCATCTTCCTGGACGAGCCCACGACGGGTCTCGACCCGCGCAGCCGCCGGGTCATGTGGGACATCGTGCGCGAGCTCGTCGGCGGCGGCGCCACCGTGTTCCTCACCACGCAGTACCTTGAGGAGGCCGACCGCCTCGCGAGCCGGATCGCGCTGCTCGACGACGGCCGCATCGTGGCCCAGGGGACCCCGGTCGAGCTCAAGCGGCTCGTCCCCGGCGGCAGTGTGCGGCTGGAGTTCGGATCGCCCGGGGAGCTGGAGCGCGCGTCGAGCGTGCTCGACGGCGCCGCCCGCGACGAGCAGGGCCTCGCCCTCGAGGTCGCCAGCGACGGCGGCATGCACTCGCTCCGGGCGCTGCTCGACCGCCTCGACGCGTCGTCGGTCGAGGTGGACGCCCTCTCGGTCCGTCCGGCCGACCTCGACGACGTGTTCCTCCACCTGACGGGCCGCCGGGACGGCGGCGAGGAGATCAGCCGATGAACGCCCATGCCCTCGCCGACTCGGCGACGATGCTCCGCCGCAGTCTGCGCCGGATGCGCCGCTACCCGTCGCTCACCCTGTTCGTGGCCGGCATCCCGGTGGCCCTGATGCTCCTGTTCGTGTACGTGTTCGGCGGCACGCTGGGCGCGGGCATCGGCGGGGCGGCGGCCGATGCCACGCTCGACCGCGCGGCCTACACCGCGTACGTCGTGCCGGCGATCCTGCTCATCGCCGTTGCCGGGGCGGGGCAGGGGACGGCCATCTCGGTGGCCATGGACATGACCCAGGGGATCATCGCCCGGTTCCGCACGATGGCCATCGCCCGGTCGTCAGTGCTCGCGGGCCATGTGCTCGGGGCCGTCCTGCAGTCGATGATGGCCATCGCGATCGTGGTGGGGGTGGCGCTCGTGATCGGCTTCCGCCCGACCGCCGGACCCGTCGCCTGGCTGGCGGCACTGGGCCTGCTCGCCCTCGCCGCGACCGCGGTCAGCTGCCTCTCGGTGGCGCTGGGGCTGGCTGCCAACAGCGTCGAGACGGCCAGCAACTCGCCGATGTTCCTCACCCTGCTGCCCTTCCTGAGCTCGGGCTTCGTGCCCGCGGCGTCGATGCCGGGGCCGCTGGGCTGGTTCGCCGGGGTCCAGCCGTTCACGCCGGTCATCGAGACGCTCCGCGGGCTCCTGCTCGGGACCGCGGTCGGCGACAGCGGGATCGAGGCCGTGGCGTGGTGCTTGGTGGTGGCCGTGGCGGGGTTCCTGTGGGCGATGCGCCTCTACGAGCGGCTGCCGGAGAGGCCGGGCGCGTGACGCCCAATGCCGATAGGCGAGATGTGACGCGCGTGTCCGCTGAGCGGGCGCGCGCCCGTGCACGCGACGGGCGCGCGAGCACGTGGCCGCACCGGCTGCACCAGGAGTTGGGAATGGCTGGCGCGCCAGGATTCGAACCTGGAACCCCCTGATCCAGAGGTCGGCCGGACCGTGAACGGCCGTTCTGTTCGTGCGTGCGATGCGTCCCGATCCGTTCCGTCCGTCCGGCAGTGTACCCCCGCCAAGGGGTACGGTTGCGGGGTACAGGTGTCGGCCAACGGGAGGGCTTGGATGGACTCAGGCGGCCCCTACATCAACGCTGCGTTCTTCTGTGAGCGCGTGATCGAGGAGCGGGACGGCACGCTCTCCGCGATCCGGATCGTGGACCGCGTCACGAATATGGCGGTCGGGACGGGCACCCCGGCGGCGATGCCCGCGATGCCCGTCAACCTCGCGCTGCTGATCGCCCTGAAGCCGGGGCGAGCCCTGGGACGGCACGACGTCCAGATCACCGCGGAGCGGCCTTCGGGGATCCGGACCGACATGGCCAGCGCCCTGTCCGTCAACCTCGAGGGCGGGGATCGCGGTGCCAACCTGGTGATGAACCTATCGCTCGTCGTGACCGAGGTGGGCCTCTACTGGTTCGACGTGGTCGTCGACGAGACGGTGCTCACACGAGTGCCGCTACGTGTGCTCTACCAGCGACAGGAGGCGGGACCTCCTCCCGGAGAGTCAGGTTCACCTGGTCCGTCCGGTAACCGGCCCCAGTTGTGACGCGCCACTCGGGGGCCGGCCCGATCCTCACGGGGATCGGGGCGAGGACCGCCAGCTCGGCGCGCAGCTCCTCATCATCGAGGACGCCGCTTCCGTGCTCCGCCAGGAGCAGCTCGACGCGACCCCACAACCGGTCCAGGGCATCGTCGCCGGCGGGGAGGGCCTCGCCCATCGTCGCGACCATCTCGTCGAGCTCGCGCAGCTGCCGCTCGCCGGCCACGACGGCGCCGATGGCGTCGCGGAGCTCGGAGAGCTGACCGGTGGTGGCGAAGCCCATTGTCTATGTCTCCCAGAGCGAGCTGTGGCGCGTCTACGCGGATGGCGATTATGACGGGCGACTGCAGCGCGGCGAACTCCTGTCTCGCGTGGTCGATGATAACCATCCCTCGCGACCAAAGGCGCGCGAGCCGTTCTGCACCCGCAGCCAGATGATCCAGCTCGTGCGTGCCCGCGACCACGCCGTGTTGGTTCTGGCGCACCGGTACCTCCGGCGCGACGGCACGATCGGGGCGTCCGGCAAGCCCGACCCAAAGCGGATCTACCTCGCCGACAAGATCCTGACCCTCGATCGGTCGGCGGCAGGATCGTGACCGAGCGCGCCGACGTCGAGCTCTGGCCGGTCCTGCCCGAGCGGCCGGCCGGCCTCGAGTGCGCGCCGCGGCCCGGCCAGTGGGTCTGGTACGTGCCGGAGAAGATCCGCCACAGCTCGTTCCACGAGGTGCTGTCCGTCGAGTCGCTGACCGAGGACGGCGAGCCGCCGCTCGAGCTCGTGGTGGTCACGTGCGGGCGCGCCTGGCCGCTCGACGAGCTCGCGGCGGCCGTCGAGTGGTCGGTCCGGTGCTGCGACGGTCTCAGGACCGGGTCAGCGCCCAATGCCTGAACTGCGCCCGGGAGGGGTCGGGCAAGCCGAACCACTGGATGCGGCGGCTGCGGGAGACGGGCGTCCTGGGCTGAACGAGCCCCGGGCGGCGCTTACGGACGCGGCTCCCACGCGGCGAGCGCCAAGCGCAGAGCGTCCAGGTCCGCCTCGAGGCCGAGGCCGAGCTGGCGGCTGGTAGACGCGAGCAGCATGCACAGGGCCGGCACGGCCAGCCCGCGCACCATCTCGCCGGGCACGGCTGGCCTCAGGCGCAGGTGCGTGCCGTCCGGACGCCGCGTGAGGCGGTCCCCGACGAAGGCGCGGCCGTTGGCGTGGACCATCTGGCTCAGCAGCTGGAACGTCCAGTAGAGCTCGACGGCGTCGCCGCCGAGCTCCGCGCGGTCCGAGATCGAGGGGAGCAGCGGGTCCGAGGCCTTGGCGCTGATCCGCTCGCCGACGCGGGCGACCGCGACCCGGCGCAGCAGGCGCGCCCGCTGCTCGCGCCGGCGGATCTCCTCGGGCGCGAACGCGGCCAGCTGGGCCAGGCCTCGGCCCTTCCGGACCCTGTTGAAGCCGATGCCGACCCGGATCGCGTCGCGGGCGTCGCTCGCGGTGTAGAGCGCGAGCCGCAGGCGCGGGGCGCCCTCGATCCACTTGGCGAGGATCACCAGGTCGATCAGCGAGCGGAGGATGCCGACGCCGGCCTCGGGCCACCTGGCGGCGACGTCCCACGCCTGGCCGTAGTAGCGGACGCCCCGGAGGGCGAAGGCGATGGCGAACCGCTGCCCGTCCGTCCGGCCCTCGAGCGGCAGGTCGAAGGCGCCGAAGAACGCCCGGACCCGGACGTTGCCCTGCGAGGTGCTCATCGCGGCCATCGGGTCCCCCACGCGTCCCCCATTGGCGGCGAGGGGCCCCGGCCGAGGGGGGGATCCGGCCGGGGCCGCCAGCGGCAATTCTAGGACGGGCAGATCACCCCGGAGCGCGCTTCGCAAGCGCATCGCCGAGCGCTTCGCCGACGACCCACCTGAGCGCCCCCAGCCAGCCCAGGACGCCCCGCGGCGGCCCGAGAGCCCGGCGGACACGCTCGAGCGGGGGACGAACCGCCTGGCCGAGCCGAAGACCGACCGCAGCCGGCGGACGCTGCACCTGCCGCTCCCCGTCACGGCCGCTCTGCGGCGCCACAGGACCGCCCAGGAGCTCGAGAGGGCGTCGAGGAAGGTCTGGGACGTGCGCGGCCTCGTGTTCGCCAACAGCGTCAACGGCGGGCCGCTGGACGGCCACAACGTGACGGGAGAGCTCCGCGACGTCCTCGCGGCAGCCGGCCTGCCCCGCCAGCGATTCCACGACCTCCGCCACGCCTTCGCGACCCTCCAGCTCGAGGCCGGAGCCGAGCTTTTCGAGGTGAGCCGGGCCCTGGGCCACTCCAACATCAGCACGACGGCAGACGTCTACGGCGCGTTCACGAAGGCGATGGCGCGCAGGACGGCCGAGCGGATGGACGCCGTGCTCGGCGGCTGAAGTCGGTATGCCAAGTCGGTACGGCCCGGAATCGAGAGGCCCCCGGATCGCTCCGGGGGCCTTTTCACGTTCGGGGGAGTGGCTGGCGCGCCAGGATTCGAACCTGGAACCCCCTGATCCAGAGTCAACTGACCGATAGTCAGGCGGTTCGCCAGCGCTGGCCCCGAACCCACGTTCAGGAGCCCTGTTTCGATCGCTCCTCGGGCGCTAAGCGCCGTCAGATTCCGGGGGTGTCAGGCGAACATCCCCGCGAGAGTCAGGCGCACCAGCCGGATCGCCTGAGCGTCAAGCGAACTTCGGGTGCGTCTCTTGATGGTACGCCTGGGGTGCGAGCGCGACCCCGCCCATGGAGGCGCGGGCGGCCCTGACCGTTGCGCCGGGGCCGCCGCCTTGTCGTTACGTGCGAAGGCCCAGGCCCACACGACCCAGAGGGCGATCAGCGCCTCCTGGCGTCAGCGAGAACGCGCCTCCCGAGCACGCGACAGGAGTTGAGTGCGCGGACGTCACGGCTATTCGGATGGCATCGGGATCGGGATCGGGATCGACGGAAGGGTGACCGAACCGCCCACCCGTCACGAACCATCAAGCGAATGCGCGACCGCCTGGGTCGGTCGTTCCGGGAGCAGCAAGTCGAAGCGTGCGTCGCGGGGTGGCACAGCCGAGGAACCTAGCGGGCCCCGAGACGCCTATGCTGCTGTTCGTGGACATCGGGCAGATGCAACTTGGCGATCTCGCGGCGCTTCTCGGCGAGCAGCAAGCGTTCGTTCGCGCGGCGCTGCAGCGCGATGGTGACCGCTGGGCGCTGCGGACGTGCGAGGCGGTAGTGGGCGCCGAGCCTCCCGACTGGCATGCTGAATGCTGGGAGTACCCCTCGCATGCATTCGTCGCGGACATCGCGCCTGCGAGCTCCCTCCTCGGAGCCTTCCGGGTGGATCCGGGCGGCGAGATGACCATCGGGTCGGTTGCCGCGACGGTCGCAGCCACCTACGACACAGTGCAGTGGCGCCACCTCCCGAGCCGTTCCGCCTACGATCCCGGCCCGCTGCCATGGCCGACGGTCGACTACGAGATCAGCGGCCCGCAGGCTCAGGCGACCGGTGGCCCGTCCGGCTTCCTGATCGGCGACAGCTGTCCCTCGTTCACCGACGCCGACACCGCGCTGCGGGCGTTCTTCTACGGTGACTACACGACCATCGGCGCGGGGCGGACGACGAGTCGAATCGCCCTCATCCGGCACGTCGACCAAGGGGCGTGGATCGGACGCATCGCAATCGGTCCGACGCACATCGACGTGGTGATCCGCGGCAATTCGGTCTCAGGGGTCACGGTTGAGCTCAACAGCGGGACGATCAGGACGAGGAGGACGACCGGTCCTGGCGGCCGCGTCCGGCTCAGTCTCCCGGACGGTCTTCCCGATGATGCGTGGCTATTCGTGACCCGTTGCAGCCGCTGGCTCGACTATCGGCCGCTAGGCCAGCAGCTCCCCGGGACGAAGGCGCTCGCGGAGCGCGGGGTCGAGTTTGCGATCCCCGACGACCCCGACAGTAGAGTGGCTGCCCTCATCGCCCAAGGCGAGGGGCCGCACGTCGAGTTCAAACGCGAACTGCCCGGCGCAGGCGACGAGTCTCGGCGCAAGGTCCTCAAGACCGTCGCAGCGTTCGCCAACGGTGCTGGCGGAGTGATTGTCTTCGGCATCGACCCCGACGAGGTCACAAGGGTCGGCGTGGCTGCGGACGACGAGCAGGTCGTGCGTGACCGGCTCGGGGGGATTATCCACCGAGTCCTTCGACCCACCCCGGACTTCGAGGTCCGCTGGGCGAACGCCTTCGGCGTCCGCCTCGGGTTGCCGGAGGTGACGCCCGGCCTGGTGCAGCCGTACGGGATCCAGC